>JALOPO010000215.1 GCA_025453855.1 Gemmatimonadaceae bacterium | reverse complement strand
CCGGATGACGGGGACGCGCGACGGAGAGGTCAGCCGAGACGGATCGGGTGCGCCATTCCCCACGGCGAGTCGGGAAGGACGACCTGCCGGCCGCGGCGGGTGCGCGGATCGATGGCGAGGGGGCCCTGCAGGTTGAGCGTCGCGGTCTCGTCGGCGCCGAGCGTCGCGATCGCGAGTACGAGCGGCGGCGCGTCGGGCGTGGCGCCGAGGGCGGCGATCTCGCCGGGCGGGAGCTCGACCGCGTAGTCGGCCACGAACGAGAACGGGTCGACGACGAGGAAGGTGATCGCGCCATCGTCGACCGACTGCAGCCAGTTCAGCGCCGGCTCCTCGGTGGCGAGGAGCGCGAAGCGACGCAGCGCGCCGAAGCCCGGGAGGCCGGCCGCGAAGGTGATGACGAGGTCGGCCGGGATCTCGAGGCGGCCGAGGAGCGGCGACTCGATGACGACCGGGGACGCCGCGGCGGCGGCTGCGCTCATCGCAGGTAGTCCGTGATGTTCAGGTTGATGACGCGGCTGGCCGCCGAGAGGGCGGCCTGGTAGGCGGTCTGGGCCTGCGAGAAGTTGGCGACCGCCTCGCCGATATCAATGTCGGCGATCATCGAGCGCTGCGTGCGCTGGTCGAGCCGCGCCTCGCCGACCTCGGTGAGCGCGGTCTCGAACTGGTTCACGCGGGCGCCGTTGGCGCCGGTGCGGTCCTGCACCGCGCTCGATGCCGTCTGGATGGCGCCGATCGCGCTCGTGATCCCGGCCACGTCGTTGGCGCCGAGCGCGGTCGAGAGGTCGCGGAGCGCGGTCATCACGCCCGTGTCGCGGAAGAGCTCGTGCGCGTTGTGCACCGGCACGGCGGTGATGCCGTCGGCGATCTCGAGCTCCGGATTGCCGAGCGCCGCATTGTCGGCGATGAAGGGGGGCGTCGCGTTGGCGTCGGTCGTCATCGGCGCCTCGTCGGCGCGCGTGCCGCCGAAGAGGTAGCCGTCGCCGAAGCGCGTGTTGCCGAGCGCCACGAGGGCGGTGAGGAGCTGGTCGACCTCGACCTTCGCGATCTGGCGCGTCTGCGCGTTCGCCTGTCCCGAGGCCTGCGTGGTCGCCAGCTCGCCGGCGCGATCGACCAGGTTCGCGACCTGGCCGAGCACGCGATCCTCGGCCGCGCCGCGGGCGATCGCCGTCTCGAGGTTGCGCTCGTACTGCGCGTAGGCGGCCAGGCGCGTGTCGGCGCGGAGGATGTCGGCGGCGGCCGAGGGATCCTCGCTCGCGCGTTCGAAGCGGCGCCCGGTGGCGGCCTGCGTCTGCGTCTTCAGGAGCCGCTGCAGGTTCCCCTGCAGGTGGTCGAGCGTCGCGCGCTGGGCCTGGGTCGTGGTGACGCGCATGAGCGGGGGGAGGGAGGCGATCGGCGCGCGATGCCGGGCATCGACCGCGCGGGGCGGGTCGCCGGGCGGCCTCGCCCGCGAACCCGGGAGGCCGGTCGCGCTGTACGGGCGCGGCCGGGCTCCCTACTCTTCCACGGGTATCGACCGGAAACTCTTGCCGCTTGAGCCGCGCTCGTCCTGCGGTCGGGATCGTCACGAGTCCGGCCGAGCCCGGCGCCGCGTCCGAGGTGGGCAGCGGCCCCAGCCGGTGAGTGTCGACCGTCCCTGTCGCCGTCGGCAGCGGCGGCGGCTCGTCCCGCCTCGCGCGTCTCTCCGCCCACTCCCCGCATGGCGACGATCCTGTACGTGGACGACGAGCCCAGCGTCGGCCTCATTCTCGAGGACACGCTGGAGCGCGCGGGCCACGCGCCGGTGGGCGCACGCAACGTCCCCGAGGCGCTGCAGGTGCTGGCGCGCGGCGACGTGGACCTGATCATCAGCGACTACCGCATGCCGGGGCTGAGCGGCCTCGAGTTCCTCTCGCTGCTGCAGCGCGAGGGGTACGACGTGCCGCTCATCATGCTCACCGGCTACGCGAGCATCGAGCACGCGGTGGCGGCGATCAAGGCCGGCGCGGTGGACTACATCACCAAGCCGGTGCGCCCGCAGCAGCTCGAGCTGGCGGTGGAGCAGGCGCTCGAACTGGTGCGGCTCCGCCGCGAGAACGAGGCGCTGCGCCGCGAGGTGATGGAGTTCCGCAACGAGCGGCAGATCATCGGCGACAGCCAGGTCATGCGCCGCCTCATGCAGACGATCAGCATGGCCGCGCCGACGCGCGCCACCGTGCTGCTGCAGGGCGAGAGCGGGACCGGCAAGGAGCTCCTCGCGCGCGCGCTGCACGACCAGAGCGAGCGGCGCGACAAGCCGTTCATCCAGCTCAACTGCGCGGCGCTCCCCGAGGGGCTGATCGAGAGCGCGCTCTTCGGCCACGAGAAGGGGGCGTTCACCGGCGCGATCAAGCGCGTGGAGGGGGCCTTCGAGCGGGCGCACCGCGGCACGCTCCTCCTCGACGAGGTGAGCGAGATGCGCCTCGACCTGCAGGCCAAGCTGCTGCGCGTGCTGCAGGAACAGGAGTTCGAGCGCGTGGGCGGCACGAGCCCGATCCGCGTCGACGTGCGCATCATCGCGACCACCAACCGCAACCTGAAGGTCGAGGCGGCGCAGGGGACGTTTCGGCAGGACCTCTTCTATCGCCTGAGCACGATCCCGATCGTCATCCCGCCGCTCCGCGAGCGTCCTGAGGACATCCCGGTGCTCGCCTTCCGCTTCGCGATGAAGACGTCGCAGGAGATCCGGAAGGAGATCAAGGGGATCACCCCCGACGCGCTCGCGCTCCTGCAGCAGTATCCGTGGCCGGGCAACGTGCGCGAGCTGCAGCACGCGGTGGAGCGCGCGGTGATCCTGAGCCCCGACGCGATGATCGCCGCCCACGCGTTCGACGCCATGCGCTACGGGCTCGACGCCGGCGTGAGCATCACCGGCCCGCGCGGCGCGGGGGGGGCCGGCGCGGGTGTGGGCGGGGCGCCGTACCTCGCGGCGACGCTCGCCGGTGCGACGATCTTCGGCATGCCCGGGAGCGCCCCACCGGCACCCGCCGCCGGTGCCGCCCCCGCCGGCGGCGACGGTATCTACCTCGAGACGCTCGACGTGAACGAGGCCGAGCGCGTCCTCATCCAGCGCGCCCTCGTCGCCGCCGGCAACAACCGCACGAAGGCGGCCGAGCTCCTCGGCATGAGCGTGCGCACGCTCCGCAACAAGCTGAACGGGCCGGGGCGCGCCGCGAGCGACGACGACGCGGACGCGGACGAGTAGCGCGCGATGCGGTGGCTCGTCGCGGCACTGCTGCTCGTCGGAGCGCTTTGCCGTGCCACGTCGCGCGCGCGCAGCAGCCCGCGACCGGGAGTGCGCCTCGTGCCGACAGCGCCGCGCGCCGCGACCGCACCACGGCGCGCGCCGTCCCCGTCCTCCGGTCGTCGCCGTTCCTCCGCTCTTGGTGCCGTTGGAACCGCAAGGAAAGCGGAGGAACGGGGACGACCGGAGGGCGGGGACGGCTGGTGCATGGGGGGGATCGCGGGAACAGACAGGTCGCGATGATGCGAAGGGGGCGCGAAGGGGCACGATGCACTGATTGATGGATGGCTGGCGGTGTGCACGGCGGCCCCCGCTGGCACGGCATCCATCAATACCATGTGTCATCGCGCGCCGTCGCGTCCCATCGCATCATCGCGACCCGCCGTGTCTCTGCACGGAGCCACCCTTCACACGGTCGTCCCCGTCCCCCGGTCGTCTCCGCTCCTCCGCTATCCGTGCCGTTTGAACCGCAGGGAAAGCGGAGGGACGGCGACGACCGGAGGGCGGAGATGATGATCGGACGCTCGCATCTTGCGCGGCCACGTATCGTGCGGGATGTCCGCGAGCTGGTGGTCACGAACGCTCGGAGTCGCCGGCGTGGTGTGCGTGCTGACGGCGCCCGTGCGCGCGCAGGGGCGCGTGCCGATGGTCGACAGCGCGAGCACGGAGCGGTGTGCGCCGGCGGGGAGCGCGATGTGCGTCGGCATCGAGCTGGTGGCGACGCGCGATTCGCTCGATCGCCTGCTCGCGCGACACCATGCGCGGCTCGTGCCGCTGCTCGACTCGGCGTTCGCGACCGACGAGCAGTGGCGCTGGCGCCTGCGCGGCGCGGTGACGGGACTCGACTCCGCCTGGCGCGCGTGGCGCGCGAAGGACTGCGAGCTCGCCGGCGCGATGACCGGCGCCGGCGGGAGCTGGCCCTCCACGTGGGCGGTGTCGTGCGAGGTGACCGAGACGCGCCGCCGCGTCACCGTGGTGCGCGCGGCCGAGCGCTGCCTGCGCACCGCGGTCAGGGCGCGCGATCCGGACGCCGGCGCCGACGCCTGCCTGACGCGCCTGCGGCTGCTCCGCGCATCGCCGCCCTGAACCCGCACCCAGCGCCCCGCATGCCCCGTCGCAGGACCGTCCTCTGGATCGCCGGCGGCGCCACCGCCTGGCTCGTCGTCGTCGGCGCGCTCCTCGTGGCCATCGTGCGTGCCTCG
>JALOPO010000214.1 GCA_025453855.1 Gemmatimonadaceae bacterium | reverse complement strand
GCGTCGCGCAGCGCGCCGATCTCGGCGCGCGGGTCGGCGGCGGCGAAGATCGCGTTGCCGGCCACGAAGGTGTCGGCGCCGGCGTCGGTGCAGGCGCGGATCGTGTCGCGCGAGATGCCGCCATCCACCTCGAGCGCGGCGCGGCTCCCCGCCTCGTCGAGCAGGCGGCGCGCGCGGCGGATGCGGTCGATGGCGCCGGGGATGAACTTCTGCCCGCCGAAGCCGGGGTTCACGCTCATGACGAGCAGGAGGTCGATGTCGGGGATGACCTCGCGCACCGTCTCGAGCGAGGTGGCGGGGTTGAGCGTCACGCCGGCGCGCGCGCCGAGTTCGCGGATCCGCATCACCTGCCGGTGCAGGTGCGGCGCGGCCTCGACGTGGATCGTGAGCACGTCGGCGCCCGCCTGGACGAACGACTCGAAGTACTTCTCCGGCTCGACAACCATGAGGTGCACGTCGAGCGGGAGCCGCGTGCAGCGCC
Organism: Gemmatimonadaceae bacterium; assembly: GCA_025453855.1. Taxonomy (GTDB): domain Bacteria; phylum Gemmatimonadota; class Gemmatimonadetes; order Gemmatimonadales; family Gemmatimonadaceae; genus JALOPO01. Next base: position 3,981 of record JALOPO010000214.1, on the reverse strand, counting down.
TCGCCGTCTCGATGACCTTGGCGCCGAAGGTGAGATTCGGCACGAAGACGCCGTCCATCACGTCGACGTGGAGCCAGTCGGCGCCCCCCGCCTCGCACATCGCGATGTCGTCGGCGAGGCGCGCGAAGTCGGCGCTGAGGAGCGAGGGGGCGATGCGGATCGGCGGCATGCCCGAATCTACCCCGCCCGGGGAGCACGGTCCTGCCCGGTGCACCGCGCGGGGCTCGGCGGCGCGACCACGTCGCGCCGCACACCCGCTCAGGGTGGTGGTTCGCCGCCCGGCGGGGGCTCCACGGGTTCGATCCCGGCGGGGCGTGGTCGCGAGATCGTGAGCGTCACCGTCGTGCCCGGCGGCACCAGCGCGCCGGCCCGCGGCGACTGCCGCGCCACGCTCCCTTCGGGCTGCGTGCTCGATGAATCGGCCTGCGCGCTCCCCGCCACCAGCCCCACCTGCCCGATGATCGACAGCGCCTCCTCGGCCGGCATCCCGATCAGGTCGGGCATCGAGAGCGCATCGGGACCGGCGCTCACCACGATCGCCACGCTCGCCGGCTGCAGCACCGACGTGCCCACCGCCGGCGTGCTGGCGACGATCTCGCCGCGCGGGCGCTGGTCGATGCGCTCCGTCACCGCACCGAGGTCGAACCCCGCGCTCTGCAACGCGCGCTCGGCCTCGGCGCGCGACATCCCGACCAGGTCGGGGACGGTGCCGCGCTTGGGGCCGAGCGAGACGTCGAGCGTGATCGTCGCGCCGCGTGCCTCGAGCGCCCCCGGTTCGGGGAGCTGGCCGAGCACCGATCCCCTGGGCGCGGTGGGATGCGTGAGCGTCTCGCCTTCGGCAGCGTCGAAGCCCGCCTGCTGCAGCCGTGCCTTCGCATCGTCGTAGAGCAGCCCCACGACGTTCGGCACCTTCGCCTCGACGGTGCGGAAGGTGTCTGGCAGGAGCCAGAGCGCGACGACCACGAAGCCGGCGGCGAAGGCGGTGAGGGCGGTGGCGATGAACGGATGCTGCGCGAAGGCGCCGCGGAGGCGCGCGAAGCGGGGCGATCGCGCCATGTCGGTCGATCAGCCGCCGCGCTTGCGCAACCGCGCGGCGAACGCGCCATCGGCGCCGTGTCGCTGCGGGAGGACGCGGAGCACGCTCCCCGCGATGCCGTCGGCACCGGGGAGCCCGGGCGTCGGGCGCAGCACGTCGCGCACCGCGTCGGGGACGGCCGCATCGGGCGCCGCCTCGAGCACGAAGTCGGGATGCGCGGCGAGGAACGACGCCACCACGTCGTCGTTCTCCTCGGTCTCGAGCGAGCAGGTCGAGTAGAGGAGCATGCCGCCGGGGCGCACGGCGCTCGCCGCGCCGCGCAGGATGTCGCGCTGCATCACCGGGAGCACCGCCACGTCGCTCATGCGCAGCCGCCAGCGCGCATCGGGGTGGCGACGCAGCGTCCCGGTGCCGGTGCACGGCACGTCGACGAGCACCGCGTCCACCCCGTCGATCGCCGGTTCGGTGGCGTCGAGCACGCGCACCGGCACGTCGTCGCGCTGCACGCGGGCGAGGTTGTCGCGCAGCCGGTCGAGGCGCGCGTCGCTCCGGTCGGCGGCGAGGACGTCGCAGCCCGCCTGCAGCAGCGCGAGCGTCTTGCCGCCGGGCGCCGCGCAGAGATCGGCGACGCGCGTGCCGCGCGCGAAGGCGCCCCATCGCACCACCAGCGCGCTCCCGGGATCCTGCACCCAGAGCTGCCCACGCTGGAACGGACCGAGCTCCGTGAGCTGCACGCCCGGCGGGAGGACCAGCGCATCGTCGACGAGCGGCGCGTGTGCGGCGTGCACGTCGCGTTCGGCGAGCATCGCCCGCAGCGCATCGACGGTCACGCCGAAGGGGCGCACGATCACCGGTGCCTCGACGTTGTCCCAGGCGCAGAGCGCCTCGACCTCCTCGCGCGACCAGCGCCGCAGCCAGCGCTCGAGGAGCCAGCGCGGGTGCGACGTGCGCACCGCGAGCCGCTCCGTGGCATCGACGTCGGGCGGGAGCGCGGCGGCCGCGCCCTCGGCGCTCGCCACACCGGGCATCTCGCGCTCGCGGTCGATGCGGCGGAGCACCGCGTTGGCGAGCTTGCTGGCGCCCACGCCGTGGCGACGCTTGGCGAGTTCCACCGTCTGCGCGATGGCCGCGTAGGCGGGGACGCTCCCCATGGCCATGAGCTGGTGCACGCCGAGGCGGAGCAGGTCGGCGAGGTCGGCATCGAGGCGCGCGAGGCCGCCGGTGATGCGCGCGGCGAGCACCGCGTCGTACCACGCGCGGCGGCGGAGCACGCCCCACACGAGCTCCTGCACCCAGCGCCGGTCGCGCGGGTCGAGCGTGCGCGTGACGCGATCGAACGCCATGTCGAGGAGCATGCCGCCGCGCATGGCGGCGAGCATCTCGGCGGCGGCGACGCGCGATGGGGTGACGAGCGGGCCGCGCGCCGCGCCGCGGTCACCGGCGCGGGGAGGCGAGCCGGCCACCGTCACCCGAGCAGGCCGGTGGTGGGCGAGCTCGGGACCGCGACCTCGCGGCGCGGCATGCGCCCGGCCAGCCAGGCGTCGCGCCCCGCCTCGACGGCGAGGCGCATCGCATGCGCCATGCGCACCGGATCCTGCGCCGCGGCGAGCGCGGTGTTCATCAGGATTCCGTCCACGCCCTGCTCCATCACCACGCACGCATCGCTGGCCGTGCCGACGCCGGCATCGACGATGATCGGCACGCTGAGCCGGTGCTTGATGGTGCGGATCGCGTACGGGTTGAGCATGCCGAGCCCCGAGCCGATGGGCGAGGCGAGCGGCATGACGGCCACCGCCCCCGCATCCTCGAGCCGCAGCGCCGAGATGAGGTCGTCGTTGGTGTACGCCATCACCATGAAGCCCTCGGCGGCGAGGATGCGCGTCGCCTCGATCGTGCCGTGCGCGTCGGGGAGGAGCGACTCCTGGTCGCCGATCACCTCGAGCTTCACCCACTCGTTGAAGCCCGCCGCGCGCGCGAGGCGCGCGTAGCGGAGCGTGTCCTCGACCGTGTAGCAGCCGGCGGTGTTGGCGAGCAGGAAGAAGCGCGACGGATCGAGGTGATGGAGGACCCCCTCCTCCTTCGAGCGATCGAGGTTCACGCGACGCACCGCGACCGTCACCACCTCGGCCCCCGAGGCGGTGATGGCCCGCACCATCTCGTCGTTCGAGCGGTACTTGCCCGTGCCGACCATGAGGCGCGACGCGAAGCTGCGCCCGCCGATGACGAACGGATCGAGGGCCGTGCCGGCCTGCGGAACGAGCGTGCCGGTCACGGCTCAGCCCCCGCCCACGAAGTGCACGATCTCCAGCACGTCGCCGGGGGCGAGCGTGATGGCGGGGAGGAGCTCGCGATCGCGCAGGATGACGCGGTTGTGCTCCACCACGACGAGGCGCGCATCGAGGTCGAGCGATGCGAGCAGGGCGGCGACCGTGGTGCCGGGCGCGACCGCCCGCGCGTCACCGTTCACGGTGAGCGGGATGGTGGCGTCAGGCGAAAGCTGCGTGGTCATGGGCCGCAAGATAGCGGCGCACGGCCCCCGGCGCGTCGCCGAACCAGATGCCGCGGATCGCCGCGATGCCGTGCGCACCGGCCGCCCGCACGCCGGCCGCACGCTCGGGCGTGATGCCGCCGATGGCGATCACCGGGCAGTCGCCGGCGGCGCCGACCAGCTCGCGCAGGAACGCCTCGCCGCGACCGGTGCTCCCCGGGTGCGACTCGGTCGCGTAGACGTGCCCCGCGACGACGAAGTCCGCACCCGCGCCCGCCGCGAGCCAGGCCCCGGCCGGCTCGTGCACGCTCGCACCGAGCACGATGTCCGGGTGCACGCGCCGCGCATCGGCGACGCCCAGCGAGCGCGAGGTGAGCTGCGCGCCGGTCACGCCGGCGGCCATCGCCACGTCGAGGCGGTCGTTGACGAGCACCCAGCTCCCGTGCGCCTCGGCGAG
>JALOPO010000213.1 GCA_025453855.1 Gemmatimonadaceae bacterium | reverse complement strand
AGGCGATCGGCGCGACCGCCTTCCAGCTCTTCACCAAGCAGGCCAACCAGTGGGCCGAGCGCGAGGTCGATGCGACCGAGGCCGCACGATTCCGCGACGCATGCGCGGCCGCCGGTGACCCGGTCGTCATCTCGCACGACAGCTACCTGATCAACCTCGCATCGCCCGATCCGGTGCTGCACGCCCGCTCGATCGCGAGCTTCGCCGCCGAGCTGCGCCGCTGCCACGCGCTCGGCGTGCACTACCTCGTGAGTCACCCGGGCAACTTCATGGACGACCACGACGCCGGGATCGCGCGCAATGCCGCCGGCATCGCCGAGGCCTTCGCGCAGGCCGGCGACGGCGACACGATCCTCTGCCTCGAGGCCACCGCCGGCCAGGGCACGGTGCTCGGCCGCACCTTCGAGGAGCTGGCCGCGATCATCGCGCTCCTCCCCGCCCCGCTCCAGCCCCGACTCGGCGTCTGCCTCGACACGGCCCATCTCTGGGCCGCGGGCTACGACCTCGCCGGCGACTACGACGGCGTGGTCGCGCAGCTCGATCGCACGCTCGGCCTGCACCGCGTGCGCGTCTGGCACCTCAACGATTCCAAGGCGCCCTTCGCGAGCCGCAAGGACCGCCACGAACTGATCGCCGAGGGCACGATCGGCGCCGGCATCGAGACCCCCAAGGGCGACGACGCCGAGACCAGCGATCGCCGCATGCTCAACCGGCTCCTCTCGTACCTCGCGCCCTGACGCCATCGTCGCTGTCGGGCAGGTCGGCACCTGCGACGGCAACAGCGTGAACTGCAAGGGACTGAAGGGAACAGCAGGGACGGCACGAAGGACGATGGATTGACTGCTCTGGCGGGCGGCCATCCTGATGGACGCAGCAGGCCGCTCCGTAGTCGACCCGGATCAATCCGCGTTGTCTTTCGCAGTCCTGCAGTCCCTGCGCTTCCCTGCAGTTCCCTGCTGTACCACGCAGTTCACCGCCACGCTCCCGCCGCGCGCACCGGCAATCAGAACCCGAGCCGGTACCCGAGTGCCACGTTCCGCCCCGGATTCCAGCCGAAGCTCTTGATCCTGCTCGTCGCGTCCACGTAGCGCACGTCGAGCAGGTTGTCGATGCGGAGCGTGAGCACGTGCGCGGTGCGGCGGCCGGGGAGCGTGAGCGCGCCGTTGAGGTTGAGGAGCGTGTACGCACCGGTCGCGACGTCGAGCGGGTTGCGCACCGCGAGCGGATTGTCGGCCGCCACGCGCGTCTGCGCGAGCACGTGGCGCACGTCGCCACCCACCAGCCAGCGTCCCGCGTCCCAGCGCAGCGACCCGCCTACGCGTGCGGCCGGCATGAAGGGGAGCGCCGTGCCGTCGGGGCCGCGGCCGCGCACTGCGTCGGCGAGCACGCCGAGCACGAGGCGACGGTGCAGCGCCGCCTCGCCCGACAGCTCGACGCCGGCGAGCGTCGCGTTCACCTGGCCGAAGCGCACGATGGGCACCGTCCCGAAGTCGGCGAGCGTCGTGTCGGCGCCCACCAGCGGGAGCACGTAGCCGTCGATGCGCGTGCCGTAGGCCGCGAGCTGCGCGAAGGCGCGGCGTCGCTGCATGCGGAGCACCAGGTCGGCGCCGGTGGCGAGTTCGGGGCGCAGCGTCGGCGTGCCGATGTCGAAGCTGTTCACGGCCGCGTGATAGCCGTTCGACCAGAGCTCCTCCACCGTCGGCGCGCGGAAGGCGCGTGCCACGCTGAGGCCGAGCGACGTCGATGCCGGGAGCGGGAGCGAGAGGCCGAGCGAGCCGCTGGTGGTGCCGACCGTGCGGCGCGTGAGCGACGCGAACCGCGGATCGTCGGTGGCGCGCGGCACGATGCGGATCCAGTCGTGGCGTGCACCGAGCTGCACCGTCGCACGACGGTCGTCGGCGCGCGCGGGGCCGACGGCGAGCTCCTGGTGGAGGAGGAGCGCGACGTTGTCGTTGCGCGCCGCCGGCGTGAAGGTCTCGTCGCCGAGCCCCGCGTAGCGGCGGAAGAAGCCCTGCACGCCGACCGTGCCGCGCAGCGCGCCGACCTGCGTGCGCCCCGTCACCGTGAGCGTCTGCGTGGCGAGCTGCAGCCGCGTCCCGACCACGCCGCCGGGCTCCACCTCGTCGTGCGCGTACCGTTGCGTCGTGGCGTCGACGCGCACGCTCGGCAACCATGACAGCGTGGGGGCGAAGTCGCCGCGGAGCTGCAGCGCGCGCCGATCGCCGGCGATGCGCACGGCGGCCGCGTCGGGGGCGGGGACGCCGTAGTCGAAGTCCTGCCCGCGCACCGCGAGCGCGACGTTCGCGCGCTCGCCGAACCACGCCAGCCCGGCGCTCGCGCTCCACGTGTCGGCATCGGTGTTCGCGATGCGCGTCGCGTCGCCCGCGCGCAGGTCGCCCATGCGGCGCCAGCTCCCGCGCGCCGTCGCCACCAGCCCGCCGCCCAGCGGCTGCACCAGCCCCGCACTGCCCACGCCACCCGGTGCGACGCTCTCGGCCTGCCCGGCGACGAACGCCTCGCGCAGCGCGGGGCGCGCCGTCGGCAGGTCGCCGCTCACGACGTTGATCACGCCGCCGATCGCGTTGTTGCCGTAGAGCAGCGACGCCGGGCCGCGAATCACCTCGATGCGCTGCGCGAGCGCGGGATCGATCGCCTGCAGGTGATCGGCGGCGGTGGCCGCGAGGTCACCCGCACGCTCGCCGTCCTGCAGCATCACGATGCGCTCACCGGTCAGTCCGCGAATCACGGGCACGTTCGCCATCGGCCCGTTGAAGCGCATCGCCATCCCGGGCTCGTTGGCGAGCACCTGCGCCACGCTTGCCGCCTGGCGCGCCTGCAATGCGCGACCATCGAGCGCCACCGACGCCTGCGTCGCGGCGCCGGCATCGTCGGCGGTGCCGGTCACGCGCACGCCCGGGAGCGTGACGATCGTTGGCGCGAGCGCGATGCGCACGGTGATCGGTGCCCCCTCGGCCGGCACGCTGATGCGTACGCGCCGCGGCACGAAGCCGAGCCGCGAGGCGTGCAGGTGGAGCGTGCCGACCGGAAGCCCCGCAAGGCGGAAGCGCCCGTCGCGGCCGGTGGTCACCGTGCGCCCGAGTTCGACGACGAGCACCGTGACGTCGGCGATGACGCGACCGGTGGTGTCGGTGACCAGCCCGTCGACCGAGGGCGTGGCCGTCGCGGCGGTGCCGATCGCCGGCGTGCGCCCCGGGTCGGCGCGCACTCGGGCGGGGGCCAGCAGCAGGAGGCCGGCGCCGAGCAGCGCGGTCAGGACACGTGCCCGGCGTCGGACAGGAGTGAGGTGGGCGGCAGGATTCGACATGGCGAGCGACTGGTTTCGGATGTCCGAAACTCGCGATTCGCGGACGCGAGCGCAAGCGGCGACGATTGCCGCGCCGCCGTGTCGTTCCGCGCATCGCTTACTTTGGGCGGACGACTTCCCGCCGCAGGCGCGCCGTCCGGCCGACGCCTCGGGCCGACCTCCGCCTATTCGCCGCCGACCATGGCCACCCAGACCGAGCCGGTTCCCGCCGCCCGCGCCAGCGCGCACGGCCTCGCCGACCAGGGGCTCACCCCCACCGGCACCATCCACTGGAACCTGGTCACGCCCGAGCTCGTGCAGGCCGCGGTGCGCCGCGACGAGGGGCGCCTCGCCGACATGGGCCCCTTCGTCGCCGTCACGGCACCGCACACCGGGCGCTCGCCCAACGACAAGTTCATCGTCCGCGAGCCCTCCTCCGAGCGCGACGTCGACTGGGGCAAGGTCAACCAGCCGATCGACGAGGCACACTTCGACCGCCTCCTCGCGGACGTGCGCACCTATCTGGACTCGCGCGACGAGCTGTTCGTGCAGGACCTCCACTGCGGCGCCGACCCCACCCACCGGCTCAGCGTCCGCTACGTCACGCCCAACGCGTGGCACGCGCACTTCGTGCGCAACATGTTCATCCGCCCCGAACGCCACGAGCTCGCGCAGTTCGCGCCGAACTTCAGCGTCCTGCACGCCCCCGAGTTCCAGGCCGACCCGGCGACGCACGGCACGCGCACCGGGACCTTCATCATCGTGCACATCGCCCGCCGCATGATCCTCATCGGCGGCACCCGCTACGCGGGTGAGCTCAAGAAGAGCATGTTCACGATCATGAACTACCTCATGCCGGCGCAGGGCGTCTTCCCCATGCACTGCTCGGCCAACGTGGGCGCGCAGGGCGACGTGGCGCTCTTCTTCGGCCTCTCGGGCACCGGCAAGACGACGCTCAGCGCCGATCCCGATCGCGCCCTCATCGGCGACGACGAGCACGGGTGGGCCAACGACGGTGTCTTCAACTTTGAGGGCGGCTGCTACGCCAAGGCCATCAACCTGAGCGCCGAGGCCGAGCCCGACATCTACCAGACCACGCAGATGTTCGGGACGGTGCTCGAGAACGTGGTGCTCGACGAGCAGCGCAAGGTGAAGTTCGAGGACCAGAGCATCACCGAGAACACGCGCGCCAGCTACCCGATCCACTACATCCGCAACCACGTGCCGAGCGGGCGCGGTGGCCACCCGAGCCACGTCGTCTTCCTCACCGCCGATGCCTTCGGCGTGCTCCCGCCGATCGCGAAGCTCACCCCCGAGCAGGCGATGTACTACTTCCTCTCGGGCTACACGGCGAAGGTCGCCGGCACCGAGCGCGGCGTCACCGAGCCACAGGCCACCTTCAGCGCCTGCTTCGGCGCCGTCTTCATGGTCTGGCACGCGACCACCTACGCGCAGCTCCTCGGCGAGCGCCTGCGCGAGCACGGCTCGTCGGTCTGGCTCGTGAACACGGGGTGGTCGGGCGGCGCGTACGGCACCGGCAAGCGCATGAAGCTCGGCCACACGCGCGCCATGGTGCGCGCCGCGATCGGCGGTGCGCTCGACGGCGTCGCCACGCGCACCGATCCGGTCTTCGGCCTCGCCGTGCCGGTGGCGGTCGACGGCGTGCCGGCCGAGGTGCTCGATGCGCGCGGCACGTGGGCCGACGGCGCCGCCTACGACGCGCAGGCCGCCAGGCTCGCCGGCATGTTCCGCGACAACATCGCCAAGTTCGGCGACAAGGTGAGCCCCGCCGTCCTCGCCGCCGGCCCGCGCGGCTGAC
>JALOPO010000212.1 GCA_025453855.1 Gemmatimonadaceae bacterium | reverse complement strand
CCCCAAGCTCGTCGGCGTCTCGGCGATCTTCCTCGTCGCGCTCCCCTGGATGCTGCAGCTGCTCGTCTCGTACACGAGCCAGATCCTGCGCGGCATGCCCGCCATGGCCGGGGCCTGAGCCGTGGCCTTCGCTCCGCCCCCCGCTCCGCTGCGCGACCGGCACGCCCCCACGGGTGCCCGCCGCGACGTCGCCTACCGGGCGCCAGGCACCGCCGCCCGCGCGCACGACGAGGCACCGGTCACCGACCACCTCGCCCCACGCACGACGGGGTCGCGCATCGCCAGCCGCGTCGCGCCGTCGCGCATCGAGTCGCGCATCGTCACCAGCCGCGTCACCACCCGCGTCACCGCGCACGCGGCGCCGTGCGATGCACGGACCGGCCGCGTCATCGCCCCGCGTGACGCACGCATCGCCCCCGCGCTCCGCCTCGGGATCGCCTGATGGCCAGCGCCGCGATCGCCGCCCCGGCTGGTGCCGGCTCGCTCATGACCACCGCCACGCCGCGTCGCACCGCGGAGGTGGCGCTGGCCGTGGGCGTGGTCGCGATCATCGCGCTCCTCGTCGTCCCGCTCCCCCCCTTCCTCCTCGACCTCCTCCTCGCCGGCTCCATCGCCAGCGCGCTCGTCGTCCTCCTCGTCACGCTCGGCCTCAGGGATCCGCTCGAGTTCTCGAGCTTCCCCGCGGTCCTCTTCATCCTCACGCTCTTCCGCCTCGGCCTCAACGTCGGCTCCACGCGCCTCATCCTCGGCGACGGCCACGCGGGGCACATCATCGAGGCCTTCGGCGAGTTCATCCTGCGCGGCAACTACGTCGTCGGGATCGTCGTCTTCCTGATCCTGCTGGCGATCAACTTCGTCGTCATCACCAAGGGCGCGGGACGCGTCGCCGAAGTCGCGGCGCGCTTCACGCTCGACGCCATGCCCGGCAAGCAGATGGCGATCGACGCCGACCTCTCGGCCGGCATGATCGACGAGACCGAGGCGCGCCGCCGCCGCGAGCAGGTCGCGCAGCAGGCCGACTTCTACGGCGCGATGGACGGCGCCAGCAAGTTCGTGAAGGGCGACGCCATCGCCGCACTGCTCATCACCGGCATCAACATCGTCGGCGGGATCATCATCGGCGTGCTCCAGAAGGGGCTCGACCTCTCGACCGCCGCCAACAAGTACGTGATGCTCACCGTCGGTGAAGGGCTGGTGAGCCAGGTCCCCGCGCTCATCATCTCGGTCGCGGCCGGCCTCATGGTCACCAACTCGTCCACCGGCAACGGCATGGGCGACCAGATCACCGGCCAGCTCGGGCGCCAGCCGCGCGCGCTCTGGATCACGAGCGGCGTGCTCGCCTCGTTCGCGCTCGTGCCGGGGCTTCCCGCGCTCCCCTTCCTCGCGCTCGCCGGCACGATCGCCTTCGTGGCCCGCACCGCCAACGCCGCGGTGGTGGCCGAGCAGGAGACGACGGCGCGCGTGAAGGCCGCCGCCGAGACGCCGGCCGCGCCGGCCCCCGCCGATCCGATGCAGGACCTCCTCCAGGTCGACCCGATCGAGCTCGAGGTGGGCTACGCGCTCATCCCGCTCATCGACGAGTCGCAGGGCGGCGACCTGCTCGAGCGCATCTCGCTCCTCCGCAAGCAGGCCGCGCAGGAACTCGGCATCCTCGTGCCGCCCATCCGCATCCGCGACGACATCCGCCTCCCCGCCAACGAGTACGTGGTCAAGGTGCGCGGCGCCGAGATCGCGCGCGCCGAGGTGCTGCCGCGCTTCCTCATGGCGCTCGACACCGGCGGCGTGCTCACCGACATCGACGGCATGGAGACCACCGATCCGTCGTTCGGCATGCCGGCGCGCTGGATCGCCGCCAGCGCGCGCATCGAGGCCGAAGCCGCCGGCTGGGTCGTCGTCGAGCCGAGCACCGTCGTGGCCACGCACCTCATGGAGGCGCTCAAGGGGCACGCCGCCGAGCTCCTCGGCCGCCAGGACGTGCAGGAGATGGTCGACGCGCTCAAGAAGACGCATCCCGCGCTGGTCGAGGAGCTCGTCCCCGCGCGCCTCTCGCTCGGCATCCTGCATCGGGTGTTGCAGCGCCTCCTCCGCGAGCGCGTCCCGATCCGCGACCTGGTCACGATCCTCGAGGCGCTCGGCGACGGCATCGACACCGTGCGCGACCCAGAGCAGCTCGGCGAGATCGCGCGCCGCGCGCTCGCCACGACGATCAGCCGCCTCTTCCTCGACGCCACCGGGAGCGTGCGCGGCATCACCATCGGGCCGCGGCTCGAGGCGGCGCTCACCGGGCTCTTCACGCCGCGCGGCACCGCGCAGGGCTCGGCGCTCCTCAACCCCGACGCGCTCGCGATGCTCCTCCGCGACCTCAACACGCTCGCCGCGCAGCACGCCGTCGACGGGCGCCCGCTCCCGCTCATCACGCCGCCCACGCTGCGCACCGGCGTGCGTCGCCTCATCGAACCCGTGCTCCCCGGCATCCCCGTGATCAGCCTCGCCGAACTCCCGCCGAGCGTGAACCTCACCGCCGTCGCCACCTGGGAGGTGAGCCATGCGGTGTGAGACGATCACCGGTCGCGACCTCCCCAGCGTGTCGCGGATCGCCGCGAGCCTGCTCGGTGACGACGCGGTGCTGGTGCGCGTGCGCGTGTCGCACGTCGAGGATGGCACCGAGGTCGAGGTGGTCGCCGCCGCGGCGTCGGACGTGGAAGCGTTCCGCACGCGCATCACCCCCGCGCCGCTCCCCGCGCGCGACACCTTCCTCGTGGGACGCCCCTGGGTCATCGCGCTCGTCGGCCCGACCGGCGCCGGCAAGACGACGACCATCGCCAAGCTGGCCGCCAGCGCGCTCGCCTTCGGCGGCTGGCGCACCGGACTGCTCACGCTCGACACGTATCGCGTGGCGGGGCTCGAGCAGCTCGCGACCTACGCGGAGCTCACCGGCTGCGCGCTGGAGGTCGCCTACGACGCCGACGATGCCCGCGAGGCGCTCGCGCGCCTCGACGACTGCGACGTCGTGCTGGTCGACACGCCGGGGCGCAGCCCGCGCGCCGGTGCACGCGACGACGAGTGGCAGGATGCGCTCGCCGCGCTCGCCCCCGACGAGACGCATCTCGTCCTCCCCGCCGGCCTCCGGCTCGACGTCGCGCTCGCGGCGCGCCACGCGCACGCCTCGCTCGCTCCCACGCACGCCCTGCTCACGAAGCTCGACGAGGTCCCGGGCGACGCCGGCGTCGCCGACCTCGCCGATGCCCTCGACCTCCCGACGCGCTGGCTCGCCGACGGGACGGAGGTGCCGACGGCACTCGCCGCCGCTCCCTCGCGCCTCCTCGCCGCGCTCGGCCTCGCACCCGCACTGGTGATCGCATGACCACGACGCTCCGCCCCCGCGCCACGCCGACCCGCACGCCCGCCCGTTCGATGCCCGTCGTGACGCTCGCGTCGCTGGTCGTCGACGACGATGCGGTGCCGGCCCGCGCGATCACCGGTTCGCCCGCCCCGCGTGCGCGGTCGCCGCGCGCCACGCTCACGACCTCCACGCGCCCCGGGCGCAGCGCCAGCACGCGCAAGGAAGCCCCGATGGAACTGCAGCTCCCTCTCTGGCAGGCCCTCGCGGCGGGCGACCTGTCGGCCCGCGACCAGCTCCTCAAGGAGCACCTCGGGCTCGTGCATCACGTCGCGCGCCAGATGTCGAAGACGCTCGCCGTGAAGGCCGACTTCGACGAGCTGGTGAGCTCGGGGACGATGGGGCTCATGAGCGCGCTCGAGGCGTTCGACTGGTCGCGCGGCCTCGCCTTCAGCACCTTCGCCGCGCCGCGCATCCGTGGCGCGATCCTCGACGACCTGCGCCGCCAGGACCACGTGCCGCGCTCGATCCGCCGCAAGACGCGCGAGATCGGCACCGCCCGCGAGACGCTCGGCCGCGTCCTCGGCCGCGCCGCCACCGACGCGGAGGTCGCCGAGCACCTCGGCGTCGATCGCGACACGCTCTGGAAGTGGCAGGCCGACGTGGAAGGCGCCACGCACGTCCCCATCGAGCGCAACGCGAGCGACACCGAGCCCGGCACGCCGAGCCCGATCGACATCCTCGCCGACGAGGGGAGCGACTCGATCGAGGACGTGCTCACGCGCGAGCAGGAGGTGCATCACCTCCGCGACGCGATCCTGCGCCTCAAGGAGCAGGAGCGCACCGTGCTCTCGCTCTACTACTTCGAGGAGCTCAAGCTCCACGAGATCGCGAGCATCCTGAAGCTCACCGAGAGCCGCGTGAGCCAGATCCGCTCCAAGGCGCTGCAGAAGCTGCGCGCCGAGCTGCGTCCGCTGCGCGAGGAGGTGGCGTGATGGCCCCGCTCCTCGACGGCGTGATGGACGCCATGCTCCGCGTCGGCACCGCCGACCAGTGGGCGGGGGGCGCGCTCCTCGCCGCCGCCGGCATCCTGGTGTGGGCCGGCACGCGCCGTGGGCCGCGCACCGCTGCCA
>JALOPO010000211.1 GCA_025453855.1 Gemmatimonadaceae bacterium | reverse complement strand
GCGATCCCGCTCTTCGATCGTGACCGCGGCGCCGTGGAGGTGATCCCGGGGGCGCGGCAGACGCTGCTCACGGTGACCGGCTTCGACGCGGCGACGCAGCGGTATCGCTACCGCGTGAACGAGCAGGCCGGTGTGCCGGTGCGGATCGGGAACCGGTACCAGATCCAGGTGGGGGCGCGGGTCGGGTTCTGACGCGCCGTTCCCTCGTGACACGACGCCCCGCCGGTCGAAGGACCGGCGGGGCGTCGTTGCGCCATGGCGCCGCACGCCTTACGGCGCGAACAGCTCGCCGAGCGTCGCGAGCACCGTCGCCACGGTGGCGGGATGCAGGGCGCCCACGCGCTGCACGAGCCGCTCGCCATCGACGGTACGGAGCTGGTCGAGCGCGACGCGTCCGTCCACTCCCTGAAATCGACAGGCGACGCGCCACGGATAGACTCGCCCCCCGGACGTCATCGGGGCGACGATCACCGTGCGCAAGTGAGCATTGAGCTCGTCCGGCGACACGACGACGCATGGGCGTGTCTTGCGGATCTCGCTGCCGCGCGTGGGATCGAGGGCGACGAGCCAGACGTCGCCGCGCACCGGCGGCCCCGTCCGGGGCGAATCGGGCCGCCGACGCTCGCGCACACGTCGCGCTACCACTGCCATTCTTCCGCGTCGAACCGCGTCCCGGTGCCCTCGTCGAGCAAGCAGTCGTCGCCGCGCTGCGCCTGGAGCCGCGCTGCATCAGCCCACCCGCGCCGCGCCGACGTCGGCACCGTGATGACGATACGCCCCGTTTCCGCCGTCACGTCGAGGTCGACCTCGTCACCCGGCTCGATACCGGCCTGCTCGAGCAGGAGCTTCGGCAGGCGCACACCGCGCGAATTCCCGACCTTCACCAGTCGCGTCTTCATCGTTCCCTCCCGGTGCGGTGACCGTGCGTCGCGTGAGTGCCTACAACGTAACCACATGCCGCGGGACGAGGCCAGCCCGGGCGCCATCGGTGGCGGGCGACGCACGACGCCCCGCCGGTCGACGGACCGGCGGGGCGTCGTCGTCATGCCAGGTAAAGAGCGGGAGACGGGACTCGAACCCGCGACATCAAGCTTGGAAGGCTAGCGCTCTACCAACTGAGCTACTCCCGCGAACGCCGGCGCTCGCGCGAGCCGGCTCCCAATGCTACCCACGACCGACCGAATGGCGCCACCCGCGCACCCGGAGACGAGGCCTGCCCGCGCATCCGCACCGGCCGCACACGCGACGCCCCGCCGCGACATCGTCGCGGCGGGGCGCATGGTGGAGGAAGGATTCGAACCTTCGAAGGCCGGAGCCGACAGATTTACAGTCTGTTGCCGTTGACCGCTTGGCTACTCCACCGCAGACCTCGACCGACCGCGCCGATGATCCGGCAGTGCTGACGGCGAGAATCGAACTCGCAACCGCCCGATTACAAATCGGGTGCTCTGCCAATTGAGCTACGTCAGCGGCGAGCGGTCCGGCACGAGCACGAGAAGGTCGCCGGACCGGGCCGTCGCGTCAAGCTGGCGACCACGGGCGATGGTCGCAACCGGATGCACCCCCGCCCGCCCACCGCTCACGACGCCAGCTTCCAGCTCGTGCCGAGCGGCCCGTCCTCGAGCACCACGCCGCGGGCCGTGAGCTCGGCCCGGATCGCGTCGGCACGCGCGAAGTCGCGGCGCAGCCGCGCCTCGGCCCGCGCCGCGAGCTGCGACGCCACCCACGTCGCCAGCTCCGCATCGGCGACCCGCGCCTCGGGGACGAGGTCGAGTGCGCCGTTCACGAGCGCGAAGGCGCGCTGCGCGCGGTCGACGGCGCCGCGATCGTCGCCGCCCTGGTCGAGGAGCGCGTTGGCGCGGCTGATGAAGATGAAGAGCGCCGCCAGCGCCTCGGGGGCGTTCAGGTCGTCGGCGAGGGCGGCCCGCACCTCCGCCTCGACCTCCACCGCCGCGTCGACGAGCGCCACCGGTGCCGCCGCCGCCGCCGCCAGCCGCTCGGCGAAGGCCCCGACGCGCCGCGTCGCCTGCACCGACGCCTCGAGCGCCTCGGCGTTCAGGTTGAGCTGCTTGCGGTAGTGCGTGGAGAAGACGAAGTGCCGCACCGCGGCACCGCTGATCCCCTGCGCCTTGAGCCCCTCGACGGTGGTCACGTTGCCGACGCGCTTGGCCATCTTCGCGCCGTCGACGTTGAGGAACTCGCCATGGCACCAGCAGCGCGCGAACGGCTTGCCGGTCGCCGCCTCGCTCTGCGCGATCTCGTCTTCGTGGTGCGGGAAGACGAGGTCGATGCCGCCGCAGTGGATGTCGAGCGTCTCGCCGAGGAGCTCCATGGCCATCGCGCTGCACTCGAGGTGCCAGCCGGGGCGCCCGCGTCCGAACGGCGCATCCCACGCCGCCCCCGCCGCCTCGTCCTCCGGCTTGGCCGCCTTCCAGAGCGCGAAGTCCTGCGCGTTCTCCTTGGTGTAGTCGTCCTGCGCGACACGCGCGCCGCTCCTCACCTCGCGCCGGTCGAGGCGCGACAGCTTGCCGTAGCCCGGAAAGCGGTCGATCGCGAAGTAGACGCTCCCGTCGTCCGCGCGGTACGCCACGCCCTTCTCGAGGAGGCGCTCGACGAGCGCGATCATCTGCGGGATGAAGTCGGTCGCGCGCGGATAGTGCTCCGCATCCTCGATGCGGAGCCAGCGCCGGTCGGCGTGGAAGATCTCGACGACCGGGTCGGTGACCTGCGTGATCGTCAGCCCGCGCTGCTGCGCGCGGGCGATGATCTTGTCGTCGACGTCGGTGAGGTTCATGACCTGCACCACGCCCCATCCCTGCAGCCGGATCGCGCGCCGCAGCAGGTCCTCGAAGAGGAACGTGCGGAAGTTGCCGAGGTGCGCCGGGTTGTAGACGGTCGGGCCGCAGGTGTACATGCGGACGGTGCGACCATCGGCCGGCGCGAAGGGCTGCGTGCTGCGGGAGAGGGTGTCGTACAGGCGGAACGTGGACATCGGCACGGGGCGGCGGGACGGCGGCCGGCGGACACCGGCGCGGGGGCCAGCGGGAATGGTACGACGCCCGTGCGCCGCACGCACCGGCATGCGCGCGTGCGCACGCCCGGCCGCTCCCGCCTCGCGCGCTACTGGAGCCAGGGCGACGTGGCGTCGCCCGATTCGGCGACGGCGCGCGCGCGCAGCTCGGTCGGTGCACGACGGGCGGGGGTCGCGACGGCGGGGGCCGGGGTGGCCGCGCAGGGGACCAGCGCACCGCCCACGAGCTCCGCGCGACGCCATGGCCATGCGCTGGCCGAGACGCGGGCGCTGAGGAGCACCGCGCCGCCGCGCTCGAGCCACGGGCGGATGAGCGTGACCAGCGCGGGCGTGTCGACCGGTGGCGGCGCGTGGTCGCCCAGTCCGAGCGCCTCGTCGAGGATGACGAGGCCGGGCTGTTCGTCGGGCGGTGGGCAGCGCAGCACGCGCGGGGCGTCGCCGATGGGCGCGTAGCGCAGCGCGGTCACCGGCGCCGGGCTCCACGCGGCGCGTCCGCTGTCGGCGCGGGCGACGCCGGCCGCGATGGCGCAGAGCATCGACCGCGCGATCGGGAGCGGACCGCCCACCGCCAGCGCCTCGCCGGCCGCGAGCGCGAGCGAGCAGTCGTGGAGCACGGTGACGCGGATGCGGCAGGCGCCGTGGCCGGCGACGAGCGTCTTGCGGACGCGACGCAGCACGAGGCGCGTGGAGAGTGGCGTGAACGGCGACATGCACGGCTCCGGGTGAGAGGTTCGCCGCGAGTGTCGCGTCACACGGTCATGAATGCGTCACCATCCGCGTGCACGCATGAGCGTCCGCGTGCGCGCGCGTCACGGCGTCGTCATCACCGCGCGATGCGCGTGCAGCGTCGCGCATGCATCGACGCGATCAACGCGCGTCAACGGTCACGATGGGGCCTCGCACGTTCCGTTCACGCATGCGATGGCGCGCGTGGCGCGCGTGCGCGTGCGAGCTCAGCCGCGACGCGCCTCGTGGAAGGCGAGGATCGCGTCGGCGATCGGGTCGGGATCGAAGCGCACCGGATCGGTGACCGGGAGCCGCGTCTCGGCCATCCCCGCCTCGATCGCGTGCCGCGCGGCCTCGATGTCGAGGTCGTGCGTGTTCATCGCCACCGCGATCGTCGGCGCATGGCGCAGCGGGCGCGTGACCGCGTCGTGCAGCGCGACGAGGTCGCGGAGCGACGGGATCGGCACCCACGGATTGTGCGTGATCGTGAGGCGCGACGGCTGCGTGCAGAGGACGAGCGCGTGCGGCAGCGAGCCGTGGAGCAGCCCGTAGGTGACACCCGAGTAGCCCGGGTGGATCACGCTCCCCTGCCCTTCCACGAGCACGATGTCGGCGTCCCGCGCCGCGTCGAGCACGAGCTGCTCGGCCGCGCCGGCGATGAAGTCGGCGATCACGGCGTCGACGGCGATCCCCTTGCCGTCGATGAAGATCCCGGTCTGC
>JALOPO010000210.1 GCA_025453855.1 Gemmatimonadaceae bacterium | reverse complement strand
TCGCGCTCGGCGACGCGGTGCTCGGCGCAGGGCGCGAGGGCGCGGCGGCGGGGGCCGGCGGTGCATCGGCGACGGGGTCGGGCGCGCTGGCGATGGCGCGTGGCCCCGCGGGCGCGGCCACCAGCGACACCGCGTACGACGGCGGCAATGGTGGCGGCGCCGCCTCGCGCATCAGCCAGACGAAGAGCGCGAGCGCCACCGCGTGGCCGGCCAGCGAGAGCACGGCCGCCGGTGCGTCACCGGGCTCGCGCCGCGACGCCGTGCGCGCGCCGCCTCGCACCATCACCGTCGCGTCTCCAGCGGCTCGGCGACGAGGTTCACGTTCTCGATGCCCCCCGTGCGCAGCGTCGCGAGCACGCCGAGCACGTCGCCGTACGGCACGCCGGCATCGGCGCGCAGGTAGACCGCCTTGCCACGCGCCGACGTCGCGAGCGCGGGGAGCGACGACTGCAGCTCGGCGGCCGAGACACGCACGTCGTCGAGCAGGAGCGCGCCGTCGCGCGTGACGGTGACCATCAGCGCCGGCCGCGCCTCGGCCGCGCGCACCGCGGCCTTCGGGAGCGTGATGTCGACGCCGCCGGTGAGGAGCGGCGCGGTGATCATGAAGATCACCATGAGGAGCATCATCACGTCGATGAGGCTCACCACGTTGATCTCGGCGTTGAGGGCGACCTTCCCGCGCGCGCGGCGCCGCGCCATCAGATGCGCCCGTCGCGCACGAGCAGCGCGACGATGTCGGCGCCGAACGCCTCGAGATCGCCGTCGAGCCGGTTGAGCCGCTGCGCGAAGAGATTGAAGCCGAAGACCGCCGGGATCGCGACCGCGAGCGCGAGCGCGGTCGCCACGAGCGCCTCGGCCACCCCCGGCGCCACCGCGGCGATGTTCCCGCTCCCCGCCGCGGCCACGCCGAGGAAGGCGTTGATGACGCCGATCACCGTCCCGAACAGCCCGATGAGCGGGCTCACCGCACCGATCGTGGCGAGCCACGGGAGGCGCCGCTCCAGTCGGTCACGCTCGGCGGTGGAGGCGGTGTCGAGCACGAGCTGCAGCGCCTCGACCTGCGCGGGCGAGAGGCGCGGGCGTGCATCGGCCGCCGCGGCCTGCGGTGCGCGCACGCCGCGCAGGAACTCGGCCGCCCGCGCCAGCACCGCCGCGTGCGGCGAGCCGGCGCCGTCGTCGGCGCGCGAGGCGGCGGCATCGAAGCCGCTCGCACCACGCACGACGTCGTGCAGGCCCGCGCTCGTGCGCTCCACGGCCGCGAACTGCGCGCGCTTGCCGAGCATGATGGTCCAGCTGGCGGCACTCAGCACGACGAGAAGGGCGAGCACCGCCCAGGTGATCGGCGTCCCCTGCGCGAGGAGCCCGAGGGCGCCGCCACCGGCGCCCTGCAGCAGCATCGACGCGGGGAGCGTCATGCGTGCGCGCGTCGCGCCTTGAAGAACTCGAACGTCGCGCGCAGGCCGTCGTCGAGCGACACGGCGGGCGCCCAGCCGAGCTGCGCCTGCGCCTTGGCCGGCGAGATGCAGCTCGCCGACTGCTCGCCGGCGCGCGGCGGCGCATGCTCGATCGCGGTCGTCACGCCGGCCACGCGCTGCAGCGTCTCCGCGAGCGCGAGCACGCTCGTCTCGATCCCGGTGCCGATGTTGAAGCCGCGATCGTCGAGTCGCGACGGCGCGGGGAGCGAGGCATGCGCGGCCAGCAGGTTGGCACGGGCCACGTCGGGGCCGAAGACGTAGTCGCGCGTCTGCTCGCCGGTGCCGAAGACGGTGAGCGGCGTGCCGTCGAGGATGCGGCCGCAGAAGATCGCGACCACCCCCGCCTCGCCATGCGGGTCCTGTCGCGGGCCGTAGACGTTGGCGTAGCGGAGGGCGACGGTGTCCATGCCGTGGATGCGGGCGTAGTAGGACAGGTAGTACTCGGCCGCCAGCTTCGTGATCCCGTACGGCGAGGCGGGATCCTTGTCCGCGCCCTCGGGCGTGGGACGCGGCACGAGGTCGCCGTACTGCGCACCGCCACTCGACGTGAAGATGAAGCGCGTCGCATGCCCCGAGTGGCGCACCGCCTCGAGCAGGTTGAGCGTCCCGCCGATGTTCACCGCGGCGTCGAAGGCCGGGTCGGCGACGCTCTTGCGCACGTCGATCTGCGCGGCGAGGTGCATCACCACGTCGAAGCGACCGTCCCGCACCAGCGCCGCGCTCGACGGCTCGGTGATCGAGGCACGATGCACCGTCGCCCGCGCCGGGACGTTCTCCGGCTTGCCGCTCGAGAAGTCGTCGAGGATGGTGACGTCCCATCCCTCGGCGAGGAAGAGATCGGCGACGTGCGATCCGATGAACCCCGCCCCCCCGGTGACCAGCGCGCGCTGCGTCATGCGCCCCTCGGCGACACGGACGTGGGGCGCACCGGCTGCGGCGCGGCGGCAAACGGACACGACGACGGATGCACGTGCATGGCTCGAGCTCCGGAGTGGGAACGGGGACGCCCGAAGCGCCCGCGGACCCGGCCAAACTAACCGCGCCCGCGCACGGCCGGTGACGGCGTGCGCGGGCGCGGTGGCGGGCGGCGGCGGGAGGCGAGCGCCGCGGTGCGTGGCACCGGGGTCGCCCCGGTTGCGCCACTCAGGGCATGCGGGCCACGTGGCGCGCCTTCATGCCGGCACGGATGGCGGGCTGTGCCTGGTCGATCACGACACCCGTGGCGCTGCGCGCGCCGACGTGCACGATCACGATGCGCGCCACGTCGTACTCCGGCGTGCGATCGCCCTTGCCGGTGAGGTCGTGGCCCGGCTCGAAGAGCTGGAACTGGTCGCCGGGCTTCACGCCGGCCGATGCGCGCGGGAGCGAGAGGACGACGTAGCTCTCGATCGTGGGAAGCGCCACCTCGCCCGGGACGATCGCGACGTCGTACAGGGCGCCGTTGGTGACCGGCTCCGGACGCACCGTCTCCGGCACGTCGACGTTGTCGAGCGGGACGAGGTAGTCGTCCTTGCGCATCGCCTGGTACATGCGGATCACGCTCGCGCGCGCCGCACGCCCGCTGCCGACGCCCACCAGTTCGACGACGCCGGTCGGCACGACGAGGCGGCTGTCGGTCCCCTTCACCTTCGGCCCCATGCGATAGACGCCGTACCGCTGCCCGATCGCACCGCGCGTGTTCGGCGGCAGGAGCACCTCGACCTCGTCGTGGAACTGGAACTGGTCGCGCGAACTCGCCGGGGCGATGATCGTCGCGTCGGCACGCCCGACGAGCGTCCCCGAGTTCGACGGCACCAACTCGGGGGCGAGGAACGGCGCGGCACGCACCTCACCGACGCGCACCGTGGGGCGGATCGCGCGACCGTTCAGCGTGAGATTCTCGGCCCCACCCGCAGCGCGGCGCGCATTCGGTCCGAACGTCGCGAAGCGCACCGGCGCCTCGGGCTCGGCGGCCGCCTCCGCGCCGGCGTCCTCGCGCGACGGCGGTGCCTCGAACACCGGCTTGCCGTCGGCGCCGATGACGAGGCGCTGCCCGGGATAGATCCAGTGCGGATCGTTCACCGTGCCCGTGTTCTTCTGGAACAGGTCGGGCCACTTGAACGGATCGCCGAGGTAGGCCTTGGCGATGTCCCAGAGCGTGTCGCCCCGCTTGACGGTGTGGAGCACCGTCCCCGGCGCACCGGTCGAGACGGCGGCAGGCTCGGCGTCCTGGGCGCGGACGGCGACGGGGGCGAGCACGACGAACGCCGCGAGGGTGAGCGGGGCGAGCGTGCGGGCGGGACGGAGGCGCATGGGCGGGAACGACTGGTGTGGCGATCGCGGCATCGCGACCGTGGGGGACGATCCCCCGCCGGACCACGAGGGCGCCCCGGGCGGGCGGGGCGGCTCACGGGGAGGACGAGCGAGCGGCGGCCGGGAAACGCGTGCCCCGAAGCCAGTCACCACGCGATCGGTCGGCCGTCGCGAAAGAAGCCGCCGGTGGGGCCATCGTCGAGGATCGTGACGCCCCGGACCACGCGCGCCGCGGGCAACGCCGTCACGTGCCCTCCCGCGTGCGCGACCGCGATGGCGAGAGGATGCGCACTTCCACACGATGGAGGAGCACCTCGGCCGGCGTATCGATCACGTGCGCGACCGCGGCCGCCACGTCGGTGGCGAGGAGCTGTCCACCGCCTCGCGGCGCGCGCCCCGAGAACTCCGTAGCCACCGACCCCGGGCTCACCACCGACACCTTCACGCCGGCGTCGCGGACCTCGAGCATGAGGTTCTCCGCGAAGCCCATCACCGCGTGCTTGGTGGTGGCGTAGCCCGCCCCGCCCACGAAGGCGCTCCGCCCCGCGATCGAGCCGATGATCACCACGTGGCCGCGCCCGCGCGCCACCATCCCCGGCAGACGTGGAAGAGTGCGTTCACGTTCACGTCGATCATGCGGTGCCACTCCTCGGGCGTGAGCTCGAGGAGCGGCTTGAGCACGCCGACGCCGGCGTTGAGGACGACCACATCGGCGTCGCGGTCCGCGAGGGCGCGCGCGATGTCGGCTGCATCGGCGACATCCATGACGAGCGCCTCGGCCGAGCCGCCGGCGGCGGTGATCTTCACGTGCGCTGGCGACGACGTGGTGCGTGGCGGCGAGGCGCAGTGCGATGGCGCGGCCGATGCCGCGCGAGGCGCCGGTGACGAGGGCGATGGGCAGGGTCGGCATGCAGGGCGAACGTGCACGTGCCGCACCGCCGTTCCGGTTCATGCACATGGCGAGTGCACCGGAACGCCGGACGGCACAACGCGACAGGCCCCGCCGATGTCGGCGGGGCCTGTCGCATCACCAGCAGCTGACCGGGCGCCGCGTACTCAGAACGGCAGATCGTCGTCCTCGTCCTCGAGCGCGCCCGGGAAGTCGGCGAAATCATCGTCCTTCTTCGCCCCGCCACCCGACGCCGCCTTGCTCGCCGCCGGTGCCGCCGCACGCTGCGGCCGCGGCGCGTAGCTCCCGCCCTCCTCACCGTCGCGCGGGCCGCCGAGCAGGAGCAGCTCGCGCACCTTGATCTCGGTCGTATAGCGCGTCTGCCCTTCCTTGTCCTGCCACTGGCGGTACTCGATCGACCCCTCGACGTACACGCTCTTCCCCTTGCGGCAGTACTGCTCGACGATGTCGGCCAGCTTGCTGTTGCCCGTGTTCCAGGCCACGCACTTGTGCCACTCCGTCTTCTCCTGCCGGTTGCCCGACTGGTCGTTCCACGTGCGCGACGTGGCGAGCGAGAACTGCGCCACCTTGCTGCCACCCGCCGTGCGCACCTCGGGATCGTTCCCCAGGTTGCCGATCAGGATCACCTTGTTGAGACTGCGCGCCATTGGTTGTTCTCCGTGTGGACGGTGAGGTAACGCGGGACGCCCCCACCATGCGTCGTGCACCGCTCGGCGCGGTCACCGAAAAGTAGCTCGCCTGTGTTCTTCCACTGCGCCCGGCCGGGCCACGGCGATGCCTGCCTCAGCCGTCGGGGCTCAGCGATCGCCGAAGCACCAGGGCGTCCTCGACCGGCTTGCGGTAGTACCCCCGCCGGCGCCCGACGAGCGTGAAGCCCCGCCGCTCGTAGAGCGCCCGCGCCGCGGCGTTCGAGACCCGCACCTCCAGCCAGATCGCCTCGCACCCCGCCGCCACCGCCGCCTCGATCGCACC
>JALOPO010000209.1 GCA_025453855.1 Gemmatimonadaceae bacterium | reverse complement strand
GGCCGCCATGTTCCGCGAGGCGCAGACCGAGTGCCTGCGCTTCTTCGGGCTGCTGACGATCACGAACGCCTTCTACGGGCTGTGCGTCGGCACCGCGCTGTGGCTCCTCGGGATGCCGAATCCGCTCCTGTTCGGCATCGGCGCGATGATCGTCGAGTTCGTCCCGGTGCTCGGCATGCTCACCTACATGGCGGTCACCGCCGTTGTGGCGCTCGGCACCTTCGACACGATCGGCCCGGTGATCGGTGCGTTGGTCACCGTCTTCCTGCTCAACTTCGTGGTGATGAACCTCGTCGCGCCGCTCTTCGTGGGCAAGCGCATGAGCGTGCATCCCGTGCTGCTCGTCGCCGCCGTCTTCTTCTGGACCTGGACGTGGGGCATCGCGGGCGCCTTTCTCGCCACGCCGCTCGTGCTCACCGGCCGCATCCTCGTGCGCCGGCTCGGCTGGCTCGGCGAGGTCGCCTCGCCCGACGCGGAGGACGATCCGCGCACGATCCGCGAACACGGGCGCGCGATGCGCGCCGAACTCGCCACCCGGCTGCGCGCGTCGCGCCTGGCCGGGGTCCCGCATGCCGTCGCCCACGCCATCGGCGGGCCGACGCGCAAGGCCGAGTGAGGTCGTTCGACCCCTCGGCAGGCACGACACACCTCCAGCTCTGGAGCCACCACCATGTCGCCACGCACGAGCAGCAGCAGCACCAACGGGAGCACGTCGTCGCGTTCCCGCACGTCGTCGTCGTCCGCGGGGCGCGGCAGCAGCCGCACCGGCGCGTCGGCCTCCCGCAGCGCGGGCAGCGGTCGCGGCGCGTCGTCCAAGGCGCGGCAGGACGGCGATGCCGACGAGTCGACGATGAGCGCGAGCGGCAGCGAGGATGCGCCGGCGCGGTCGTCGTCGCGGAGCAGCGGCAGGAGCGCCGGCGGCGCGTCGGGGAGCACGCGTGGCGCCGGCACGACGTCGCGCGGGAATGGTGCGGCGGGCAAGTCGGCGTCGGGCTCGCGCAGCTCGGGGAGCGCGCGCAGCGCCTCGCCCGGATCGTCGGCGGCGTCGTCGCGGGGCACCGCGAGCCGCGGCGCAGGGTCGCGCAGCGGCGGCATGAGTGCCGGCGGTGCGGCGGGCAGCAGCACGCGGAGCGCGTCGTCGCGCGGCGGCTCGTCGGCGCGCAGCGCGAGCGGCAGTGGCAGCAGCAACGGCAGCACGCGCAGCGGCAGCGGTCGCGGCGCGAGCGCCTCCAAGTCATCCGGCGCGTCCGGGTCGAGCCGGTCGCGCACGTCATCGTCCTCGAGGTCCTGAGCATTCATGATGTCCAATCGTGTCGCGACTCCAGGCGGCGGCTATCCGGCCGCCGATTCCGGTGTGCTTCCCTTCCCCTCGGCGCGCAGCACGCCGATGCCGAGGCTGGGTGAGCGCGCCGACGTCGAACGTCCTGCGCCCACCGTGGCGCCGCTCGCCGATGCCCCTCCGGGTCGCGTCACGCTGGTCGACGGCCCCGGTGGCGGCATGCGGCTGGTCGAGGCGGTGCTCGAGGCCGCGGGCTGGATCGTCACCGTCACCACGCTCGCCGACGGCGGTCTGCAGACCATCACGCCGTCGGCGCGCGAGGGGCAGGTCATTCTCTGGACGCTCGACGCCGACTCGCTGCCGGCGCTCGAGACGCTCCTGCAGCCGGTGCGCGGGCGCCGACCGGTCGTGATCGCGGTCACCGAGACCGGGGCGACGTCGCTGGCCAATCGCGCGCTCGCCCTCGGGGCGTTCGGCACCCTGCAGCGTCCGCTCCGCACGGAGCAGCTGCTCAAGATGGTCGACCAGGCGCGCGAGACCGCGCGCGTGCCGGTGACGGTGCCGGAGCCGGCCACGCCGGCGCCGCTGGCGGTGACGATGGGGCGTGCGTTCGTCGGCGACTCACCGGCCTTCCGCTCGCTGCTGCACCAGATCGAGCGCGTGGCGCCGCTCAAGGCGACGGTGCTCATCACCGGCGAGTCGGGGACCGGCAAGGAGCTCGTCGCGCGCGCGGTGCACGCGCTGTCGCAGCGTCACAAGGGGCCGTTCGTCCCGGTGCACTGCTCGGCGCTGAGCGCGAACCTGCTCGAGTCGGAGCTGTTCGGCCACGTGAAGGGATCGTTCACCGGTGCGGTGAGCGACCGGCGCGGCCTCTTCGAGGAGGCGAGCGGCGGGACGCTCTTCCTGGACGAGATCGGGACGATCAGCACCGAGACGCAGGTCAAGCTGCTGCGCGTGCTGCAGGAGCGGCGCGTGCAGCGCGTGGGGGCGAACGCCGAGCGCGAGGTCGACTTCCGTCTCGTGGGGGCGACGAACGTCGACCTGGGCGAGGAGGTCTCGTCGGGGCGCTTCCGCGAGGATCTCTTCTATCGCCTGAACGTCTTCCCGATCCGCGTGCCGCCGCTGCGCGAGCGTCGTGACGACATCCCGCTGCTCGTCGAGCACGTGCGGGCGCGCTTCGCGGCCGAGAACGACGTGGAGGCGCCCGAGGTGCCGGCCGACGCGCTCGATGCCATGATGGCCTACGACTGGCCCGGCAACGTGCGCGAACTCGAGAACGCGGTGGAGCGCGCGCTGATCATGCACGTCGGGCAGAGCAAGGTGAGCTTCGCGGCACCGGCCGGGGTGAACCTCGCGCCTGCGCTCCCGCTCGTCGCGGCCGCCGAGCGCGAACAGTGGACGCTCGAGCGGCTCGACCGCGAGTACACCGATCGCGTGCTCCAGCAGATGGGCGGCTGCCGCACGGCGGCGGCCAAGGTGCTCGGGATCTCGCGTCGGACGCTGCATCGCATGCTGCTGCGCGACAAGACACTCGGCCTCGGCCTCGGCTCGGCGCTGCACGGCTGATCGCCGGTCACATGTTCGGAATCATGACGCCCGTGTCCGGTTCGCCGGATGCGGGCGTCGTGCCGTGCACGATCGCGCCATGCGGGCGCGGGCGAGGGCAGGCGGGCGACGCAACGGCACAGCGCGCGGAGCGCCGCGCACGGCACCCGGATCGGGGGTCAGGGGGCATGGAACTTGTCGTTGCCGCCCGTGCTCTCGCGGCCGCGACGGCCGCGCACTCACCAGAGACGGCAAGCGACACGACCTGGAGGTACCAGATGTTTCGTGACGACGACGACCGCGCCGGCCGGCGCGACCGCGACTCCCGCGGCGAACACGGCAATCGCCACGAGCGCGATGACGAGCGTGGCGAGGGGCGTGGTGGGCAGGCGTCGCAGGAGTCCCGTGGCTCGCGCGGCGGCATGCACGACGAGATGCGCGCGCAGGGCGACGGCTTCGAGGGGAACCGAGGCGGCTACAACAGCGACATGGGGCGCGGCGGGAGCGGGATGATGGGTGGCCAGCAGGGCGGCTCGTCGTTCGGCGGCGGCGCGGCGTACGGGAGCGGTGGCGGCGGCGGCTACGGCGGGTCGCGCGGCGACTACGGCAGCGGCAGCGGCTACGGAACGGGTGGCTACGGCGGCTCGATGGGTGACCGCGGTGGCATGCAGGGTGGCGGGTCGTCGTACGGTGGCTCGCGCGGCAACGAGGACTACGGCAACAGCGGCTACGGCACGAATCGCGGCGGGTACGGCACGAATCACGGGAGCGAGCGTGATCGCGGTGGCTCGCAGCAGTACGGCGGTGGCTCGCAGGGCGGGTATGGCGGGTCGCAGTACGGCAGTGGTTCGCAGTACGGCAGCGGTTCGCAGGGCAACTACGGCGGCTCGCAGCAGTACGGCGGTGGCTCGCAGGGCGGCTACGGCGGGTCCCAGTACGGCAGCGGTTCGCAGGGCAACTACGGCGGCTCGCAGCAGTACGGCAGCGGCTCGCAGGGCGGCTACGGCGGGTCCCAGTATGGCAGCGGTTCGCAGGGCAACTACGGCGGATCGCAGCAGTACGGCGGTGGCGCGCAGGGCGGCTACGGTGGGTCCCAGTATGGCAGCGGTTCGCAGGGCCACTACGGCGGATCGCAGCAGTACGGCAGCGGCTCGCAGGGCGGCTACGGCGGGTCCCAGCAGTACGGCGGCGGCTCGCAGTCGGGCCACCAGTACGGCGGCGCGTCGCAGGGCGGCAGCCAGTACGGACAGGGCGGCTTCAACCAGTCGCAGCTCGGTGGCTACGGGCAGTCGAGCGGCTTCGACATGCCACGCGGTGGCCAGTACGGCAACAGCTTCGGTGGCGGCCAGCAGGGCTCGCAGCAGGGCGGGCAGTTCGGCGGCATGCAGCAGGGCGGGATGCAGCAGCAGCAGCCCCGCGGCCGCGGCCCGCGCAACTGGAAGCGCAGCGACGATCGCCGTGCAGGATCGCCGCACCAAGCGCCTCATCGAGGACATGGCCGAGGAGATCTTCGGCGCCAGCGACGTCGTGAACAACCTGCGCGTCAACAAGCAGGGCGGCGGCTTCCTCAGCAACCTGCTCGGCCTCGGCGACGACAAGTCGCGTGACGACAGGAGCCGTGGCGAGCCCGCCAGCGGCAGCGCGATGTCGCTCGGTGCCAGCGCGACGGAGCAGCACGACCAGGCCGGCGCGAGCGGCACGACGGCCGGGTCGATGAGTGGCGCGAGCGGCAGCAGCGGCGCCTCCGGCAGCAGCGCGAGCACCGGCGGCTCGCGTGGCGCCGGCACGAGCAGCGGCAGCCAGTCGCAGCGCGGCGCGAGCATGGTCGCGAGCAGCACCGGCGTCGAGGGGTCGCAGGGGATGAGCGGGCTCCAGTCGTCGACCAGCGAGGCGTCGGGGAGCATGAGCGCCGGCGCGAGCGGGAGCTCGTCACGCGGCGGGAGCAGCAGCACGGGGAGCGCGATGAGCGACGGGCCGGACAGCGGCGAGTCGAGCAGCGGTCGCTCGGGGACCGGCAAGAGCGGCAAGGGGTCGACGGGAGCCTGATCGCCCCGGCAT
>JALOPO010000007.1 GCA_025453855.1 Gemmatimonadaceae bacterium | reverse complement strand
GCGCCGTTCGCGCTCCGGCTCGTGGTGCGCACGCTCGGCGAGGCGACGTGGGAGCAGCTCTCGATCGACGCGCTCCGCCTGCAGCTCGTGGGCGACGCGCCGCTCGTCGCCGCGCTCTACGAGATGCTCCTCGCGCGCTGCACGCGCGTCATCGCGCGGCCGCTCGACGGCGGCGAGGGGATCGTGCTGCCGCCGTCGGCCGTCGAGCCGGTGGGCTTCGAGGGCGACGCCTCGCTCCTGCCGTTCCCGCGCCGCTCGTTCGCGGGGTACGCGCTGCTGCAGGACTACTTCGCCTTCCCCGATCGCTTCATGGCGATCCGCATCGCCGAGCTGGCGCGCGTGCGCGCACTCGCGCCGGGGCGCGCGGTGGAGTTCGTGCTCTGCTGCGAGGCCACCGATCGCGCCGACTGGCCGACGTTGCTCGAGAACGGGGTGCGGGCGCAGACCTTCGCCACCTCGTGCGTGCCGGTGGTGAACCTCTTCGAGCAGGTCGCCGAGCCGATCCGCCTCACGCGGCGCGTGCACGAGTACCCGATCGTCCCCGACGCCTATCGCCGGCGCCGGCTCGAGGTCTTCGGGATCGACGAGGTGCTCGTCCCGCGCCCCGGTGGCGGCGAGCCGCGCGTCTTCCTCCCGCTGCACGCGCCCAGGCGCGGACGCGCCGAGGTCGACGTGGCCGGCTACTGGACGGCGCAGCGCCGGACGAGCGAGTGGCGTGACGGCGGCGCGGACGTCTTCCTCGCCTTCGTCGACGCGGACGCCGAGCCGATCATCCCCGACGCGAGCGACGTGACGGTGCGCCTCACCTGCACCGACGGGACGCTTCCGCACCAGCTGCGCATCCCGAGCGACGGGCGCGACTTCGAGATCCTGCGCGGCGCCCCGTTCGTGCGCATCGAGGCGCTGCTGCGCCCCACGCCGCACGTGCCGCCGCCGCTCGGTGGCGCGCAGGCGTGGCGGCTGCTGTCGCTCCTCTCGCTCAACCATCGCTCGCTGGTCGACGAGGGAGCCGAGGCGCTGCGCGAGCTGCTCCGGCTGCACGACTTCGCGCGCACGCGCGCCGCCGAGGAGCAGGTGGCGTCGCTGGTGCGCGTGACGAGCCGCGCGACCCACGCGCGCATCCCGAGCCCGGGGCTGGGGATGACCTTCGTGCGCGGCCGCGCGGTGGAGCTCGAGTTCGACGAGGCGCGACTGGCCGGTGGCTCGCTCTACCTGCTGGCGAGCGTCATCGAGCGCTTCCTCGGCCTGTACGTGACGATCAACTCCTTCACGCAGTGCACGGTGCGCGCGCGGCAACGCCAGCGCGTGGTGCGGGCGTGGCCGCCGAGGTCGGGATGGAAGCCGCTGGTCTGATGCCGGCCGCCGCGCCGCCGCTCGACGAGCGCCCGCTCGCCGACTTCGAGTTCCGCGCGCTGGTGCGCTTCCTCGAGGCGCGCGACGCGTCGCGTCCGCTCGTTGGCGACGGCATCGACCCCGATGGCGAGGCGCTGCGCTTCGGCGTCGAGCCGCGGCTCGCCTTCCCGGCGGGCGAGGTCGCGGCGGTCGAGGGGCGCGACGACGGGCGCACACACGTGCGCGTGAACCTGCCGGGGCTCATCGGGCCGCTGGCGGTGCTCCCGTTCCACTACACGGAGCTGGTGCGCGACCGACGCGCCGAGCGCGATCACGCCTTCGGCGACTTCCTCGACCTGCTGCACCACCGGCTCCTCTCGCTCTTCTATCGTGCCTGGTCGCGACACCGCCCCGGCGGGCGCGCCGAGAACGGGGCGACGCTCGCGCGGCACCTGCTCGACATCGTGGGGCAGGGCACCGACGGGCTGCACGACACGCTCCCGATGGACGCCGACGCGATCCGCTTCCGCGCCGGGCTGCTGGGCCCCGTGCAGCGCTCGGCGCTGGCGCTCGAGCAGCTGCTCGAGGATGCGTTCGACGTCCCGGTGTCGGTGGCGCAGTTCCAGGGGCGGTGGTACGCGCTCGAGCCGTCGCAGCGCACCGCGCTCGGCGATGCCGACGGGCTCGGCGACGGCGGGTTGCAGCTCGGCGCGATGATCGGCGATGCGGTGCACGACGTGCACGGGTCGATCCGCATCCGCATGGGGCCCATGGATCGCGCGCAGTACGAGCGCTTCCTCCCCGGCGGGGAGGATCATGGCTTGCTGCGTGAGCTGGTGCAGCTGCAGACCGACCGGCAGGTCGACGCCGAGGTGCAGCTCGTGCTGCGCGAGCGCGACGTGCCGGCGGTGGAGCTCGACGAGGGGACGCAACGCCTCGGCTTCGGCACCTGGCTGCGGTCGCGCGCCGCGGTGCTCGATGCCGACGACACCATCCTGACCTTCCACGAGGACTGACGGATGACCGTCGACCTGCGCTCGCTCGTGTCGAAGCTCCACGGGGCGGCCCGTGGCGCCATGGAGGGCGCGGCGGCGCTCTGCCGCTCGCGCTCGCACTACGACGTGGAGGTGGAGCACCTCCTGGTGAAGCTGCTCGAGCGCGCCGACCCCGACACGCTCGACATCGCGCGCCACTTCACGCTCGACCGGTCGCGGCTCTCGAACGACCTGGCACGGAGCCTCGATGCGCTGCGCACCGGCAACGCGCGCACGCCGGCGCTCAGCCCCTCGGTGGTGAAGACGCTCAGCGAGGCGTGGCTGCTGGCGTCGGTCGATCTCGGCGCGACCGAGATCCGCACCGGGCATCTCCTCCTCGCGCTGGTGCACAACGAGGAGCTGGGGCGGCTGGCGCGCGAGATCTCGCGCGAGCTCGCGAAGATCGACGCGACGACGCTCAAGCTGCAGTTCGCGACGATCGTGCGCGGCGGGACGGGCGACGACGTGACGGTCCCCGCCATCGGCCGCGCCGACGGCGCGAGTGGATCGGCCGCGGGCGGCGATCCGTCGGCCAACGGCGCCCCGGTGCGCACGCCGAACCTCGACCAGTACACCATCGACCTCACCGCCCGCGCGCGCGCCGGCCAGCTCGATCGCGTCTTCGGGCGCGACGCCGAGATCCGGCAGGTGGTCGACATCCTCACGCGTCGCCGGCAGAACAACCCGATCCTCGTCGGCGAGGCGGGGGTGGGGAAGACGGCGGTGGTGGAGGGGTTCGCGCGGCGCATCGTCGACGGCGACGTGCCGCCGCCGCTGCGCCACGTCTCGCTGCGCACGCTCGACCTGGCGCTGCTGCAGGCCGGTGCCGGCGTGAAGGGGGAGTTCGAGGCGCGGCTCAAGAAGCTGGTCGACGAGGTGCGCTCGT
Source organism: Gemmatimonadaceae bacterium (assembly GCA_025453855.1). Taxonomy (GTDB): domain Bacteria; phylum Gemmatimonadota; class Gemmatimonadetes; order Gemmatimonadales; family Gemmatimonadaceae; genus JALOPO01. Next base: position 12,774 of record JALOPO010000007.1, on the reverse strand, counting down.
CGCCGGTGCCGATCATCCTCTTCATCGACGAGGCGCACACGATGATCGGCGCGGGCGGGCAGGCGGGGCAGAACGATGCCGCCAACCTGCTCAAGCCGGCGCTCGCGCGCGGCGAGCTGCGCACGATCGCGGCCACGACGTGGAGCGAGTACAAGAAGTTCTTCGAGAAGGACGCGGCGCTGGCGCGCCGCTTCCAGCTGGTGAAGGTCGACGAGCCGGACGAGGCGACCTGCCTGGTGATGCTGCGGAGCGTGGTGCCGACGCTCGAGGCGCACCACGACGTGCGCATCCTCGACGACGGGATCGACGCGGCGGTGCGGCTCTCGCATCGCTACCTGCCGGATCGCCAGCTGCCGGACAAGGCGGTGAGCGTCCTCGACACGGCCTGCGCGCGGCTGGCGCTCTCGCAGCACGCGACGCCACCGGCGATCGAGGATGCGCAGCGGCGGCTCGACGATCTCGCGACGCAGGAGCGCATCCTGTCGCGCGAGCAGCAGACGGGGGTCGATCACGGCGAGCGGCTGGCGGCGCTGGCGGCCGATCGGCTGGAGATCGAGCTCACGCTCGAGCGGCTGCATGCGCGCTGGCAGCGCGAGCGCGAGGCGGTGGCGGCGGTGCAGGGGCTCCGGCGCGCGCTCGAGGAGCCGACGCTCGAGGCGTCGCGCGTCTCGGCGCTGCGCGGTGAGCTGGCCGAGCGCACCACGGCGCTGGCCGCACTGCAGGGCGAGGCGCCGCTGGTGCGCGTCTGCGTCGACGCGACGCTGGTGGCCGAGGTGATCGGGGCGTGGACCGGCGTGCCGGTGGGGAAGCTGCTGCGTGATGACGTCACGACGGCGCTGACGTTGGAGAGGCAGCTGTCGGCGCGCGTGATCGGGCAGGACGAGGCGCTGGCGAGCCTCGCGCGACGCATCCGCAGCGCGCGGGCGGGGATCGAGGATCCGCAGAAGCCGGTGGGCGTCTTCCTGCTGGTGGGGCCGAGCGGGGTGGGGAAGACGGAGACCGCGCTCGCGCTGAGCGACCTGCTCTACGGCGGCGAGCGGAACCTGATCACGATCAACCTGAGCGAGTTCCAGGAGCCGCACACCGTCTCGACGCTCAAGGGGAGTCCGCCCGGCTACGTGGGGTACGGCGAGGGGGGCGTGCTCACCGAGGCGGTGCGGCGCCGGCCGTACAGCGTGGTGCTGCTCGACGAGATCGAGAAGGCGCATCCCGACGTGCTGGAGCTCTTCTTCCAGGTCTTCGACAAGGGGACGATGGAGGATGGCGAGGGGCGGCCGATCGACTTCCGCAACACGGTGATCCTGCTCACGAGCAACGTGGGGGCGACGACGATCGCGCGGCTGACGCTCGATCCGGAGACGCTGCCGACGGGCGAGGCGCTGGCGAGCGCGCTGGTGCCGGAGCTGACGGCGGCGTTCAAGCCGGCGTTCCTGGGGCGGCTGGTGGTGGTGCCGTATCTCCCGGTGCGCGACGAGGCGCTGGCGTCGATCGTGCGGCTCAAGCTGGGCCGGCTGGCGCGGCGCGTGCAGGGGGCGCACCAGCTGGCGCTGACGTGGGACGACGCGGTGGTGTCGACGATCGCGGCGCGGTGTGCGGAGGGGGAGACGGGGGCGCGGGCGGTGGATCACATCCTGACGAACACGGTGATGCCGGCGCTGGCGGTGCGGATCCTGGAGGGGGTGGCGTCGGGGGCGGGGGTGGAGCGGGTGCATCTCGGCGTGGGGGGGGATGGGCACTTCACGTACGTCGCACCGATCGATGAGCTGGTCGCGCAGCCTGCGTGATGGCTGCCTTGTCGCACGTGCTGGAGGAGAGTCGATGACGATACGGGTCCAGTCGAGTGCAGAACGCTCCGCGACGCTGGTGGCTGCATGACGCAGCCGCCGGCTCGCGGAAGCGCGCAGACACCGATGCAGCGTGCCGCGGAGGCCGAGCTGCAGGCGTACCTGCGCGACCTGCAGGCGTGCCGTGCACGCCCCGCACCGTCGCCGCTGCTCGTGCAGCGAGACGCGACTCGGGTGGCGCTGCCGACGGCGATGTCGAGTGTCCAATCCTGCGCCGCGCCGAACGAGCTCGAGTTCGAACTCGACCAGCCCGTGGCCTCGCTTCTGCTCTCGCAGGCGTTCTCCCAGTCGCGCAATCACGAGACGCTGCTCGACTGGACGGCGGCCTACTGCTCGGCGCTGCCTGCGCAGCCCCAGACCTTCATGCGGGCTGCGCCGCCCGGCGGCCTGATGCCCTTGCTGCCCGAACCGCGCAACTACATGGCCGAGGCGGCCTACGGCGAGGCGAATCGCTATTCGAACGCCTGGGCCCTGTACGAGGTGGTGCGCAAGGGTGTCGTCGAGGTGGACCTGCACCGGCGCACCGAAGCGGCGCTGGGGCGCCTGGCGCGTGGCGAGGCGAACTCGGTGCGTGTCAACCAGCACGTGAAGCTGGTGAACGCCAACGGCGGGCAGCCGGCGAACCGCGCCGGTCGGCCTCGGGAGCTTCGACTCCGAGCGAAGATCTCCAACGTCGCGACGCTCGTCGTCGACCCGGCGGAACGGAGCGCCATGCGTCGTGTGGGAGCCACGGTGGCGAGGACCGGTGCGCTCGGTGCCGCGGAGCGGGCCACGATGATGCGCATCTTGTCGGAGTCGCGTTGGCAGCAGCAGCGCTGGGGACGCGTGCTCGCATCCAGGGGGTTCGGCTACGGGCTCGCGTTCGTGAACACCGCGTACGTGGATGCGGTGGAGTCGCAGCTCATCGGCGCCGACGGCGTGCGCCGCTTCAACGGCGAGGAGTTCGTCGCGCGGTCGGTCGGAAGCCAGACGGGCAACGTCGTCTCCGCGCTCGCCGGCGTGGGCGCCGGTGCGGTGCTCGTCATCGCGGCCCCTGCCGTGGCCACGGGTGCCGCGATAGCGTTCGTGGGCCTCGGTGTCGGGGTCCTCGTGCAGGCGGTCTGGTCACGCTACGGAGTCGACCGTGCGCTCTCCAACCAGGTGCGCCGCGCGCAAGGGCGGGCTGCGCAATGAGCTCCGTCCCCATCGGCGACGTGCAGCTGACCCGCCCCGGTCCAGGCACCGCCGCGATGCCTGACGACGCGCCGGCGACCACGATGGGACTCGACCCGTTCGGCGTGCACAAACGCCCGGTCCTGTTCTGGCTCAGCCTCCCATTGTTCACCGCGTTCCTCACCATCCTCGTGGGCCCGGCAGCGCTCGTCGCTGCGACTGTCGTCGGGGTGGTGGCAGGGGTGTTCATCTCGTTCCACGTCCGTCGCTCGCGCCTGCGCCCGTGGGAGCTTCAGGTGGTCTGGGCGTCGTCGTTCGTCCTGCTCTACGTGGTGATGCCGGTGTGGATGCTCGCGGGCATCGCGCTGCTGCTGTCCCCGGCGCCCGCGGAGCCGCTCACCGTGCCGCCCGAGGCGCGCGCGCTCGCCTGGCGACTCGTGGCGCTGTATGCCGTGGCGCTGGTGGTGGTGCTCACCTGGGCCCTCACGGCGTTCCGGCGGCGCGAGGCCGCTGCCATGCGTGCGCTGGTCGCACGTCAGGTGGACGAGCGACGCGGCACGTGGACCGTGGACTCGGGCACGGTGCCGATCGACCCCGGCCGCCCGACCGCACTCGCGCTCATCGGCATGGGGCTCGTGCCCGTGCTTGCCGGCGTCCTCGGGATGGGCGTGCGCGACCTGCGCGAGGCGCTCGCACTGCTGCTCGCCCCGCTCGTGCTGGTCGTGCTGCTCCGGATCCTTCCGGGTGCGCTGCGCCCGTGGCACGCGCTGCTCCAGCTGCGGCGCCTGGAGCGCCAGTTCGGCAAGCCGCTCGTGCTCGCCGCCGGACGCGAGTTCGATCGCGTCCGTCGTGATCGTGCTCGGCATCGCGACTAGCGGTTCGGCACCCGCGGCCCGCACCTGTCCTGACACTCTCCACCGTCGACCGACCGGAGATCCAGATGATCAGTGGGATTCTTGAGGATGCGGCAGCACTGCTCGGCGCATTCGATGTTGCCGGACGCCCGATGCGCGTGCAGTGTGAGGTGCACGGCGATGCGTTCCTGCCCGTGGCGGCAGCCGTCGAGTCCGAGCTCTCCTCGCCCTACACGGTGACGCTCGAACTCGCGTCGCGGAATGGCCGGGTCGATGCGCCGGCGATGCTGCGCAAGCGCATGACGCTCTTCGTCGCTGCCAACGGCATGCCGGGAACCGAGCATCGCTACCACGGGCGCGTGGCCAGCTTCGAGCAGCTCGGCCAGCAGGATGGCGTGACGCGCTATCGTGCCGTCCTGGTACCGTGGCTCTCGCTCACCGACCTCTCGACGGATTGCCGCATCTTCCAGCGCGAGGACGTGCGCGCGATCGTGGCGAAGACATTCAGCGACCTGGGATGGGCGGCCGGGACGGACTTCGAGGATCGCTGCACGGGCAGCTACCTGCCCCGGCGGTTCTGCGTCATGTACCGCGAGACGCACTTCAACTTCGTCTCGCGTCTGCTCGAGGAAGAGGGGATCTGGTACTGGTTCGAGCACGATGGCGACCGCGAGAAGCTGGTGCTCGCGGACGACAATGCGCAGGCGCCGGCGCTCGACACGCCGGTCCGGGTCGTCACGCAGGACGGGCGCTTCATGGAGGAGGACGTCGTGACCGCGCTCTATCGATCGGCCGGCATCCATCCGACGCGCGTGCGCCTCGCCAGTTACGACTTCAAGCAACCCTCGTTCGGGCTGAGCGGCAGTGCAGGGGAAGGAGCGGGCGAGGAGGTGTACGACTACGGCGGCCCGGCGCACTTCGAGGATCCCGGGCGCGGGGAGCAGTTGGCGCGGATCCGGCGCGAGGAACTGGCGGCGCACGAGGTCATCGTGACGGGCTCGGGCACGGTGCGCGCACTTGTGCCCGGCCAGCGCATCGTCGTCGTCGGCCACGATCGCGCCGACGTGAACCGCGCCTACCTCGTGACGCGCGTAAGCGTGACCGCGAGTGGTGGCAACCTTCGCGATGCGGACGGCGCGTTCACCTACACGAACACCTTCGGGCTCATCCCGGACGACGTGCCGTTCCGCGCCGCACGGCGCGCGCGTCGCCCGATGGTGCATGGCACCCAGACCGCCCTCGTCGTCGGCAAGGCCGGCGAGGAGATCTGGACCAACGAGCATGCGCAGGTGAAGCTCAGCTTCCCGTGGAACCATCGCTGCACGAAGGACGAGAACGCCTCGTGCTGGATCCGCGTCGCCAGTCCGTGGGCGGGGAAGGGGTGGGGCGGGATCCACATCCCGCGCATGGGCCAGGAAGTCGTGGTCGAGTTCCAGGAGGGCAACCCCGACCTGCCCCTGGTGACCGGGCGCGTCTACAACGCCGAGAACCCGCCCCCCTACGGCCTGCCCGCAAACGCGACGCAGAGCGGGATCAAGTCGCGGAGCTCCAAGGGGGCCGGCCCGGCGAACTTCAACGAGATCCGCTTCGAGGACAAAAAGGGCTCGGAACTCGTCTACTTCCACGCCGAGAAGGACGAGCACTCGGAGGTGGAGAACGACAAGCAGGAGAACGTCGGCCGCGACGAGGCGATCACCATCGGGCGCGACCGCACGGAGAACGTGGGGAACGACGAGACGCTGACCGTCGTCAACAACCGCACGCGGAACGTGGGCGTGAACGAGACCGTGACGGTGGGGATGATGCGGTTCCACAACGTGGGCGTGAACGAGATGATCAACGTCGGCGGGGCGCAGGAAGTGTCGATTGGTGGCTTCCGCAACACGGCAGTGGGCGGGTTCTACAACGAGATCATCACCGGCTGGATGAAGACGACGGTGCTGCAGAGCCAGACCACCAAGGTGTCGGAGAACATCACCATCGACGCCGGCAAGCAGATCACGCTCGTGTGCGGGGCGTCGAGCATCAGCATGCAAGCCGATGGGACGATCACCATCAAGGGCAAGACGCTGATCACCGACAGCAGCGGGCGCACGCAGATGCACGCCGGGGGGCAGATGGCGCTTCGCGGCTCCCGCATCACGCAGAACGGGTGATGCCATGGCGGAGCTCGCCGGCAGCGTGATCCCGGTCACTGTCACGACCGCTCAGGAACTGGACGCCGTCATCGATGGAACGCCGCCGCTGCGGGTGCCCCGTATCGATGGCGTGGTGCTGCTCCAGGTCACCGGCGTCGAGGCGGCGTCGGTCATGCTCGACGCGGGCACGCTCGGCCTGGGCGCGGCGGTGTCGGCGCCGACCATTGCGACGGTGACGGCCGCGGACGTCGGCCGCGTCGCGGCGGTCACGTTCGTGGGTGGCGACGTGCGACGCCCGCTCGTGCTCGGCCTGCTCCATCTGGCCGAAGCCGATGGGCGTGATCGTGAGCCCGCTCCGGCGCCGCGGCTGGTGCTCGAGGCGACCGACAGCCTCGAGCTTCGTTGCGGGAGCGCTCGCATCGTCCTGACGCAGGATGGTCGGGTCGTGATCCGGGGGGATCATGTGTCGAGTCGCGCGGCCGGCGTGAACACGCTGAGCGGCGCTGCCGTCCAGATCAACTGACGCGGGCGGCGCCATGTGGCAGCTCCGCAACCTCACGCCGTTCGGCGTCGAGCGTGCCTTCACGCGGGACCGGGAGGGGGCCGAGGTGTGGCAGGTCGCGGCCTGCTGCTCCTTTCACGTCGATGCCGCCGGGCGCGTGGACATCGCGGAGCCATGCGACGTGCCGTTGCTGGCACCGGAGTACGCCGAGTGCGCGGGCGGTCACCTCCTCGTGCGTGACACCGACTTCGCGCTGGCACGCACACGGACCGACGTCCTCGTGGAGGGTGACGCGATCGCTCCCGGCGGTCGCCCCTGCACGGCCATGGACGTCGCCGTCGCCGTCGGCGGGGTCGAGAAGCGGCTGCGCATCGTCGGTGACCGGGTCGCCGATGCACGAGGCGAGTCGCCGCCCCCGGCACCATTCGACCGGATGCCCATCACGTTCGCGCGTGCGCTCGGTGGCCCCGATCCCGCTGCGGCGCCAGGACGCGAGCACCCCGCCACGGCCGCGAACCCCGTCGGATGCGGCCTCGCTGCCGCGTCCCGCGAGCTCGCGGGACGCCCCCTGCCGAACGTCGCCTACGTGTCGGCCGCGGAGGCGGCTCGTGCCGAGGGCGCCCCGGCTGGCCTGGGCCCCATCGCGCCGCACTGGAGCAGCCGACGTCGCTGGGCGGGCACCTATGACGAGACGTGGCGCCGACTGCGTGCCCCGCTGGTCCCGACGGACCTCGACGACCGCTTCTTCCAGGCCGCACCGCCAGACCAGTGGACGGCGACGCCGCTCGTCGGCGGCGAGCCCGTGCGCGTGATCGGCATGACGGAGGAAGGGCGCTGGTCGTTCGTGCTCCCGCGTGTGGTGCTGAGTGCGACGGTGCACTTCACGCGCCGTCGGACGACGGTGTTGCGCTTCGCCATGTCGTCGGTCCGCATCGATACGCGAAGCCGCCGGATCCATCTCGGGTTCCTCGCATCGCACACGTGTCACGCCGACGTGCTGGAGCTGGTCGACACGGTCGTGCGCTTCAAGCCGGTGCGCCGGCTGTGGCCCGCGCCGGTCCGGGTGCCGGCATGACGCGCGTGTCGCTGCTCGCGACAGGGCTGCAGACCGCACTCGGCACCGGCAGCGAGTTCCACGATGCGGCGGTGCGCGGCGGTGCGACGGGCGTGCGCGAGCACCCGTGGATGGTCTCGCTGCAGGGCGAACCCGTCTACTGCGCGATGGCGTTCGCGCCGGATCCCGAACCGACGGCGGCGCGATGGTGCGCCCTGATCGACGGAGCGTGGGGCGATGCCATGTCGCGCCTCGGAAACGTCGATCTCGAGTCGTCGATCGACGTCGTGCTCTGCCTGCCGCGGCCACGCCCGGGCTTGCCGGAGGCGCTCGAGTCGTCCCTCGTTGCCCATGTGCGTCGTCATGCCGGGGAGCGTGGCGCGTCGGCACGCGTCCACGTCGTGCGCACCGGTGCGGCCGGTGCCGGTGCCGTCCTCGCCCGTGCCCAGACCGCGACACGGCATCGGCTGGTGATCATCGGGGTCGACACGTGGATCGAGCCGACGGCCATCGAGACGCTCGACCGGGCTCGCCAGCTGCACCGCGGCGGACACGGCGCCGTGGTGTCGTGGGGCCTCGTACCGGGCGAGGGTGCTGCGGTGCTCGTCCTCACGACGGATGAGCCGGGCCCGCACGCAGCCGCCGTACCGGTCCTGCATGCTGTCGGTCTGGCGAGCGAGCCGACTCCGGTCGGCTCCTCCAGGCCGATCGTCGGGCGCGCGCTGGCCGGCGCGCTGGGCGCCGCGGTCGGCATGTCGGCGGACGATGCGGACCTCGTGGTGAGCGACTTCGGTGCGGCACCATGGCGCGCGGAGGAATGGGCCCTCGCGGCCCTCGCGTCGCCCGACACGGCGGCCCTCCTGGCATGCGAGATGGTCGCTCCCGCGGATCGCTGGGGCGATCTCGGTGCCGCGACGCTTCCCGCGCTCATCGCACTCGCGGCGGGGGGACTCGCGGTCGGCCGCCGACGCGCGACGCGCGCCCTCGTCGTGACCATGTGTGCCGATGGCGATCGCGCGGTGGTGCACCTCGAACGGCCGGCGGGTGCCCCGCACGACGAGTGGCCCGCGAGCGGCCGCGTGCAGCGACTCGCCGGTGCAACCTCCGCGACAGGGTGAGACGTCATGTCCGAGATGACCGACTACTTCGTGGTGCGCTCGCCCGATCCCGGCACGCTGCAGGTGCGGCTCTCGCGCCTCGAGCTTCCCTGCCTGATCTTTGATCACGCGGTGGTGCCGCCGCCCCGCGCTGACGTGGAGCCGTGGTGGGCCGTCGTCGCCGCGGACCTCGCCGACGTGGCGCTCCCGCGCAGCGGGTCACCGCGAGCGCGGACGCTGGTCTCGCCCTTGCCGCTGCCGAGCGGCGTCCAGGTGGAGCGATACGAGCGCGACGTGGTCGCGACGCTGCTCCTGACCGCTCCGCTGGTGCTTCAGGTGTACGCCGACGAGACCATGTCCGACTGGTCGCTGAGCCTGTGGCGTGCCGGCGCCGATCGCATCGACCTGGTGGGAGGCGACGTGGCGGACGCGATCGACGCGGCTGCCGCCGATGCGATGGCGAGGGCGGCGCCGGTGCTCGGGGTCGACCTCGACGCGCTGCGCGACGCGCTCGCCGATCGCACGCAGGGACCAGGGGCATTGTGCGCACTCGCGGCCGTGCCGTACCTCCCGACACTCGACCGGAACCTCGCCACGCCTGCCGCCTCGCTGCTGATCGAGCACGGGTGCGCCGTCCTGTCGTCGGCGCTCGAGTCTTGACCCACGTCCGGTCCTGCGCCAACCGCCTCAGTCCAGGAGATCGTCCGTGACCATCACCGTTCGCGCCACCGGGCTGTCGATCTGCCACAAGGGCAGCGGTGGCTTCGTACGCAACACGATCCCCGACGTCTGCCGAACTCCGACCGTGCCCGTGCCGCACGTCATCATCTCGTTCTCGCGCGACCTGGTGAAGGGGAGCCGCACCGTCGTGGCCGATGGTGGCCACAGCATCGCCATCCGCGGATCGGAGTTCGCCACATGCACGGGCGACGAACCGGGCGTCGGCAAGGGCGTGGTGTCGGGCACGAACAAGGGGAAGTCGCGGTGGCTCACCTGGTCACCGACGGTCTATGTCGAGGGTCGCAACGTCTGCCGCCTAACCGACAAGATGACGATGAACACCGGGAACGCGGCCAGCCTGAACGGCCTCACCCAGGCCGATGTCGCGGCGGATCCCGAGCTGCAGGTGCTGTGCGTGATCTTCTGCCAGTGTCTCGATGCCCCGGCCGTGGGTGCACGTGGACAGCGGCTGTACCAGGTGTGCGCCTCCACGGTCATCACCTCGGGCGACCGCGCCCTGAACTGGCAGAGCACCGCCAAGGCGGAGATCTCCTATGACATGACGCAATCGCCGCCCGCGCCGCTCATGCACCGCGTCAACGGCCGCGACACCACGGAACCGTCGCGCAACTGGTTCGGGCGTGCGCAGCAGATTCCAGGCTATCGGCCCGGCACCGGCATGGTCCGGCGCCCCGATGTGGTGCTCGTGCGGGATCCGACGCTGCCGCCAACGCAGGGCAACATCCGACGGATCGTCGAGATGAAGTTTCCCGGTGACCAGTGGAGCGCTGACCAGGAGCGCGACTACCAGCGCATCGCGGGCAGTGCGCCGGTCGACGAGATGAACGAGGACAGCTGCGGGTGCGACGAGCGTCGCCGGCAGCGACAGCCACAGGAACAGCCATCAACGGGGATCGACTGGCTGACCATCGGCTTGGCCGCACTCGCCATCGTGCTCATCTTGTCCCCGATCCCGGGCGACGAGGCGGCCGCCGGCGCCGCCGCCGCCGCTCGCATGGGCATCCGCTTCGCCTTCTGATGACTGTGCCAATCACTCCTGCGCCGGACGACCTCGCCGCACTCGCCAGTGCGCTCGCACCCACCGATGCCACCGGCAACGTGGAGGCACGGCTTGCGCTCATGGCCACCTTCTACGTCATGGGCGGCTCCGACGCGCCGCTCAAGGGCATCCTTCGCGAGTGCGCGGAGGAGTTCGACGGCATGATCGGTGACCAACTGCGATGGATCGCGCAGTCGGCGACCGGCAAGTGGAAGGAGGTGAAGGGGGGGCGTCGACCGAAGCCCGGGCTGCTGGAGGCGATCGACCGCGCACCGGCAGGCTCCGGGTGGGACGTCGCGATGCACGCGGGGCCGACGCGCGACTCCGCAAGCGACTTCGCCTGCATGATCGCGGCCTCGTTCGCCTGGAAGACCGAGCGCCTGCATGAAGCGTCGCACGTGACGGTGCACCTCCCCATCGACTACTTCGCCGCGCGTTCCGAAAGCTTTGGCGACTTCGTGATGCGGTGGGCGACTCGGTTGCGCCCGATCCACGGCTATGCCGGCCTCGGGTGTGCGCTCTCCGTCGACCCGCGCGTGGCAAGGTCGACGGTGCGCAATGCGTTCCCGTTCGCGCTGCGCCATCCCGGCCTCGAGCTCGACAGCCCCGTGTTCCACAGCATCGCGGCATGGGAGGGCATCAAGGGCGTGAACTGGCTCACCATCCTCGACGACGACTGGGTCACCAGGGCGGGTGGAGCCGACGCGTTGCGTGCCGACCTTCCCGCGCCGTCCTTCACGATCCGCCCCTACGACGGTGGGCTCATCATCCAGGCCGGCGGCACGCCGCAGATGGGTGACCTCAACCGGCGCAACGTCCCCATGGAGTATGTTTCGGTCGCCAGGCGACTCCGCGCATTGCGGGAGCCGTTCATCGTCGCGCCGACGAACGCCGAATGGGTGCCATGGCTCCGGCGGTTCGACGATGTCGCCGGCTAGACGTGGATGAACGGCACGCCCGCGCGAGTCGCGCTGCAGCTCGCCGAGCGCAGTGCGGTGCTGTGGGAGCTCCGCGCGCGACGCGTGGAGGCAGAAGAGACCACGCTCGCCGAGCTCCTCGACGTCGACGATGAGCTGGCGAGTGCGCTCGACGCGCTGGCTGCCGACCCACGCTGCGACCATGCGATCGCGGAGCTCGCGGAAGTCGCGGCCGACCTGCCATCGACCTTGTTCGTGCTGGCCGCCACACGATGGCTGCGTGGGCTCGAGGTCACGGAGCGGACGGGTGCCGCCGTGGGTAGCCCGGCGCCGATGGACGCCGTGATGGCCACGGCGCTGCACGACGCGGCCGTCTGGGTCGGTTCCGAGACCGCGAGCCGTGGCGTCGCGTCTCTCGCGGCCGAGGGCCTCCACGCGCCCGTGCGCGCAGCGGCAATCCGCGCGCTCGGGGCACTGGCCCGTGATCCGTCCCCGGTGGTCAGGCGCGCGCTCGCCGACAGGTCACCCGAGTGCCGGCTCGCCGCGTACGATGTCGTCGCGACGCGTCGCCTCGCGATCTCGGCGATCGCCGTGGCGACCGGCATGGATGATCCCGACCGGGACGTTCGCGCGACGGCGACGCGCGCCGCCGCGTCGGTCGGTGACATTCCGCGCGTGCGCGAGGCGATCGCCCGTGCGTCGGCGACTGGTGACGACGCCTGGCTCCTTGCCGTGCGCGAACTCGTCGCCCTGCTCCCGGATCGTGAATCCGAGGCGATCGTGCGGGGCGTCGCCGAGTCCGCGCACACCACGGTGGCTCGTCGACGGGTGGCCGAGCTGATCGGCTGGGCGGGACACACCCGGTTGCTTGCGGTCCTCGACACCGATCGCACCCCGGAAGACGCTGTCGGGAGTGTTCTCGCTCGGCGCACCATCTGGGGCGACGACGCACCACTCCCGCCCGCTTCCGGTGACCGTCGCCTGCTCGGCCGGCCGCGAACCTGCGAGACGATGGTCGAGATCCTGAGCGAGGCGTCGCAGCCATACCGTCGCATTGCTGTCTGGGCGCTGGCAGGCCTCGCGCCGCACGCCCCCGTGCTCGACGTGTCGGCGCCCGCATGGCGCCAGCGGCGCATGCTCGCGCTGCTGCGCGTCAACGCGACGGGCCGCGACTGACCCGCGGCGTTCCGAGAGTCGTGGCTGCGGCGGCTCGACCGATCATCGTCGCCGACCGACGAGCTGCGCAATTGTCCGCAGGCCGACACGAAAGGATTGCCGTCGCAGCGACCTCGTGCGAGTCCAACGACTCGGAGACGAGTGGATACTCGTGTCCGGCACCGCTCCGATGCACGATCACGCCTTTTCCCCGATGCACATGGCGCACAACCTGCATCACTCCCCGCACGGCACATCGGCGACCCCGACCGTGCGCTCGA
>JALOPO010000208.1 GCA_025453855.1 Gemmatimonadaceae bacterium | reverse complement strand
CGCCGGCGGGCTCACCGACTCGGTGGCGGTGTGGATGCTCTTCCATCCGCACCGCCCGATCCTCGGCGTCCAGGGGGCGATCCCCAAGAACAAGGCGCGGCTCGCGCGCAGCATCGGGACGGTGGTGGGCGAGAAGCTCCTCACCCCCGACGACCTGCTGGCCGAGCTGTCGCGCGGCGGCGTGCGTGATGCCGTGCACCAGCTGGTGGCCGATGCGGTGCAGGACGCGCTGGAGACCGAGCGCGGCGCGCTGCGCACGCTCGTGCCGGCGGCGATGGGCGACGAGCTGCAGCGCGCCCTCGAGGCGCTGGCGACCACCGTCGCCGATCGTGCGCATGCGTGGGCGGAGAGCGAGGCCGGGGCGCAGGCGGCGGAGACGATGGTGCGCCGTGGCCGCGAGGCGCTCGCACAGCAGACGCTGGCCGATCTCCTGCCCGTCGAGCGCCGCGCGGCAGTGGTGGCGCAGGCGCGCGAGTGGGCACAGGCCTTCGCGCACAGCGCCACCGTGGAGCGTGCGGTGGCCGATGGCGTGCGCGCGCAGGTGGCGGCGCTCCTCGAACGCGATGCGCCGCTCGTGCAGGCGCTCCCGCCCGGCGTCACCGCGATGCTCGACCGCGCGGTGGAGAGCTACCTGCCGATCGCGGTCGACCGGCTCGGCGCCTTCCTCTCGCGGAGCGAGAGCCGCGAGCGCGTGAAGCGGACGCTCGAAGGGGTGGTGCAGCGCTTCGTCGAAGACCTGCGCTTCCACGAGCGGCTGCTGGCGCGCTTCCTGGTCACCGAGCGCGCGGTGGAGAAGGCGCTCGACGCGCTGGGACGCGACGGCGTGGACGAACTCGCAACGCTGCTGCGCGAGCCGCAGATCCGCGACGAGGCGGCGCGCGCGGTGCGCGACGGCGTGGAGTCGCTGCTGCGTCGCCCGCTGCGCGACATCATCGGGAGCATGGACGACGCACGCGCCACCGCGCTCGCCGACACGCTGGCCGAGCGCGCGGTGGCGCTGCTGCGCGCCGAGGCGACGCAGGAGTTCCTCTCCTCGCGCCTTTCGTCGCTGCTCGACGGCTGGTCGCATCGCGAGCTCGGGCCGCTGCTCGACGACGTGGGCGACGCGACGATCGCCGGGTGGGTGACGCAGGCGATGCGCAGCGAGGCGGCGCGCACGGTGCTGCACGACACCACGGCGCGACTCGCCACGCATGCGCTCGACGCGCCGATCGGGCGACCGGCGCGCTGGCTCCCGCCGGAGACGAGCGCACGGCTGGCGGAGGCGCTCGCGCCGATGCTCTGGGACCGCCTCATGCAGGCGCTGCCGCCGCTCGTGAAGCGCCTCGACGTCCCGGCGCTCATCGAGCGCAAGGTGAACGAGTTCAGCACCGCGCGCGTGGAGGAGATCATCCGCGGGGTCACGCAGCGCGAACTCAACCTGATCATCCGCTTCGGCTTCGGCCTCGGCGCGGTGATCGGCGTGGGGACCTTCTTCATCTCGCAGGCGATCCGCGCGCTCCCCTGACGCGCGGCGCCGTCACGCGCACGGGCTCAGCCGAGCGCGCGGAGCACGCCGAGGAGCACGTCGGCCGGGACGTCCTTGCTGAGGTAGGCGACGGCGCCGGCGGCACGCATCGCGTCGGCCATGTCGGCGCGCTCGTGCATGCTGAGCGCGACCACGCGCACCTCCGGGGCGAGCTGCGAGATGCGCATCGCCGCCTCGACGCCGTTCACGGTGGGCATCGAGACGTCGAGCAGGCAGACATCGGGGCGGAGCGCGGCGGCGAGCGTGACCGCCTGCCCACCGTCGTCGGCCTGGCCGACCACCTCGAAGTCGCCGGCATCGCGCAGCAGCTGCGCGACGCCCTCGCGGAAGAGGCGGTGATCGTCGGCGACGAGGATGCGGCGACGCGTGCGCGTGGCCGTCGGGCGCGCGGTGGGCGACGGGCGCGGCACGGCGCCATCGCCCGCGGGCGCGGCGGCCGCGACGCCCTCGAACGACATCGCATCGCCCGGTCGCTGCGCGCGTGACGGCACACCCTCGTCGCGCTGCGCGTCGATCGGGAGCTCGACGACCACGCGCGTGCCGTGCGCGCGACGGCTGATGACCGTCACCGTGCCACGCAGCAGCCGCACGCGATGCTCGAGGTTGGCGAAGCCGAAGGTGACGCGCGGCCCGTCGTCGGGCGCCGGTGCCTCGAAGCCGCGCCCCTGGTCGTCGACGACGAGCAGGATGCGCGCATCGGCACTGGCGGTGAGGTCGAGCGCGGCGGTGGTGACGCCGGCGTGCTTGACGACGTTGAAGAGGAGCTCGCGCGCGGCGTCGAAGAGGACGATGCGCGTCTGCATCGAGAGCACCGGCTCCTCGTCGGGGACGCGCAGCGACACGGCGAGGTTGTGCCGATGCGTGAACTCGCCGGCGAGCCAGCGCAGCGCCGCCACCAGCCCGACCTCCTGGAGCACCGGCGGGTGGAGCTCGATGGCGAGCGTGCGCGTGGCGGCGAGCACGCGATCGAGCATCTGCTCGACCTCGCCCGCCGCGGCCGCCACCGGCGGCGACGCGCTCCCCGCGCCGAGGCGCATCATCCCGGCGCGCATCTTGGCGGCCGAGATCATCTGCTGCACCGAGTCGTGAAGGAGCTGCGCGATGCGGCGGCGCTCGCGCGCCTCGGTGGCGGTGAGGTCGAGCGCGAGCTGCCGCAGCTGCTCGGCACGCTCCTCGGCCACCGCGGTGCGCTCGCGCACGCGCTGCTCGAGCGTCTCGTTCATGGCGCGCAGCTCCGCCTCGCCGACGCGGAGCGCCGCCTCCGCCTCGCGCTGCTCGGTGACGTCGATCATCACGCCGTGCATGCGGATCGGCGTCCCCGACGCATCGCGCTCGTGGCGCGCCCGCCCCTGCACCCAGCGTGCGGTGCCGTCGAGGCGCACGATGCGGTAGGTGGCGCGGAAGTCGGTGCGTGTCGCCTCGGCCTCGCGGATCGCCGCCTCCACGGCGTCGACGTCGTCGGGATGCACGCGGCTGCGCCACCCCTCGTACGACGGCTCGACGGCGTGCGGGTCGTAGCCGAGCATGCGGTAGTGCATGTCGTCCCAGCGCAGCCGGTCGTTGACCATGTCCCAGCTGAAGACCCCCATCTCGGCGGCCGCGAGCGCGAGCCCGAGCTGCTGCTCCACGTCGCGATACGCGTCCTCGATGGCGCGCACGTGCGTCACGTCGCGCCAGTGCACGAGCCGGCGAGAGCCCAGCGCCGAGACGCGCAGCTCGATGGCGCGCGTGCCACCCGTCGGCTGCGCGATGCTGAGCAGCGACTGCGCACCCTGGGCGGTGCGTCGTGCATCGGCGACGAGCGGCGTGGTGGCGATCGCCGCCGCCAGCGCCGGTGCGGCCGAGGCGAGCGTGCGTCCCTCGAGTGTCCCCGCCGCGCTCCCCAGCCAGGCGAGCGCGGCGGCGTTCACCTGCTCGATCGTGGCGGCGACCAGCGCCGGGTCGAGCGCATCGGGCGCCACCACGACGAGCGGATCGGCGAGCGCCTCGCCCAGGGCGAAGTCGGGCGCGATCGGGATCGACACCGCGGCGGGCGCGTTGCCCGCGCGCATCTCAGCTCGCCCCGCCGGGGACGCGCGCCGCGGCGGAGGCGGGATCGAGCACCCACGACGTCGCGAAGCGCACGAGCGCCGTGGCGTTCGGGAGCACCAGCTTGCGCTTGAGGTGCTCGCGGTACGTCTCGACCGTCTTCACGCTCAGGTTCAGCTTCTCCGCGATCTCCGAGGTGCCGAAGCCGTTGCCGAGCAGCTCGAGGACCTCGAGTTCGCGATCGCTGAGGTGATGCACCGCCGATCGCGGCTCGCCGCGCCCGGCCCCGACGACGTGCGTCATCATCCGGTCGGCCATCGCGGGGCTGAGCGCCACCTGGCCGGCCGCCACGCGCATCACCGCATCGAGGAAGGCCTCGGGCGGCGCCTGCTTCATGAGGTAGCCGCGCGCGCCGGCGCGCAGCGCCCGCTCGGCGTAGATCGTCTCGTCGTGCATGCTGTAGACGAGGATGCCGATGTCGCTCCGGAACAGCACGAGCTGCTTGACGAGGTCGAGCCCGTGCATCCCGTCGAGCGAGACGTCGACGATCGCGAGGTCGGGCTGCTGCTGCTGGGCGATGGCGAGCGCCTCGCCGCGCGTCGCCGCCTCGCCGACCACGGTCACGTCGGGGATCATCGACAACAGGTCGACGACGCCGCGGCGCATGATCGGATGATCATCGACCACGAGTGCCGTCTGCGCGCGCTTCTTCATCACGAGTGCTCTCCGGTGTGGGACGTCGGTGCGACCACGTGCGCAAGTTATGGCCCATCCCGGAGCGTCAAATCGGGCCGCTCCCGATGGCCGGGCCCGGCAGCACGGACGATCGTGGCGCAGGTATCGGTGCCCCGCCCATCCGGCGCGGTGCGCACGACGCTGCGCCCCTACCCCCATCCGGCGCGGTGCGCACGACGCTGCGCCCCTACCCGACGGAGTCCCGCATGTCGCCGATCGCGTCGTTTCGTCCGGCCGACCTCGCCTTCGCCGCCTGCGTCCCCGCGCCGTTGCGGCCCGCACCGCGGGTGTGCACCGCGGCCCCGCTGGCGTCACTCGCGGCGCTGCAGGTCGAGGAGCTCCGCCGCGCCCTCGACCTCGAGGAGCGCCTGGGCGCGACGCTCCCGGCGATCGTGGTCGGGATCGTGGGGCGCACGCTCGGATCGCTCGCGGCGACGCTCCTCGAGTCGAGCGCCGCGAGGGCGGCGTGGCTGCGTGCGACG
>JALOPO010000207.1 GCA_025453855.1 Gemmatimonadaceae bacterium | reverse complement strand
CGCGCTCCCCGCCACCGATGCCCGTGCGAAGAGCGCCTCCGCCTGCGCCGGCTCGGCATCGGGGAGCGCGCGCACCAGCGAATCGGCGAGCACGCGCGCGCCGGCCACGTCGCTCGTCGTCATCCGCCGCACACGCACCAGCGCCGCTTCCATGCGCTCCACCTGCTCGTTGCGCGCATCCTGCGCCGGCAGCGCCTGCACGAGCAGCAGCGCCGCCGCACCGGTGCGGAGTCCGACTCGAACCGCCCGGGACACGGCCTGCGCGCACGGTGGGACGACGCACCGCTGCCCGGCGCGCAACGCGCCCCTCGACCCGACGGGAAAGGAAAAATTCATGGAGTTGGTCCGCGCATCGCCCGCCTCGTCGCGATCATGCCACCGTGTGCACGTCGCCGTGCGCAGTCCCGCCGTGCCCGCAGGCCGTGCGCAAGGCTGTTGCGCGAAGGACTCTTGCGCGCAGGGCTGTTGCGCGAACGACTGTCGCCCGACACACCGGGACCACCGCTCACGCCGCCCTCCGCGCATCGCCGGCGCCGCAGAGCTGCAGCACCAGCGTCGCGACGAGCTGCTCGTCGCTCGAGGTGCGCGTGTTCTTCAGGCGTTCGTCGCACTGCAGCAGGGCACGCAGCCCGGCATCGGCGTCGGCCACCGTCCAGTGCGGGAGCGCGCGCGTCCACGCCGTCCCGGCATCGCCCCACGACCGACCGGGATAGGCGCCGGTCTGCTTGAGGAGGCCGAACCACTCCTTCGCGATCTGGTCCAGTCGCTTCCCCTGCGCGCGCTGCGCGGCGCCCCACCCGAGGGCCGCGGTCTGCGTGGTGAGGTTCATGACGACCTGCACGGCGGTCACTTTCGGGAGCGCGAGCACCACCGGCACCAGCGCCGCGGCGCGCGCGCCATCGCGTGCCCCCACCGCGTCGAGCAGGTCGGCCACCGTCTCGCCGCGCCGCACGCCGACGATCGCGCGCACCGCGTCGGCGTCGATCGTGCCGCCGGCCGCATAGCTCGCGAGCTTGTCGATCTCGGTGACCAGCGCGCCGGTGTCGTCGCCGACGCTCTCCTGCAGCAGGATGATCGCCTCGTCGGTGATCGCCGTCGCGCCCGACTCCCTCGCCGCGTGCTTCACGAAGTTCGGCACGCGATCGCCGCTCAGCGGGCCGAGGGCGAGCACGAAGGCGGCGCGCTCGAGCGCCGCGTCGCTCTTCGCGCCGGCCGCCGCCACCAGCACGAGCACCACATCCGGCGCCGGCGACGCGAGCACGCGATCGAGCGCCGCCCGCGCCGCCTTGCGCAGCGCCGTCACGTCGCGGATCACCACCACGCGACGCTCGGCCATCATCGGCGGCGTCCCCGCCAGCGACGCGATCGCGTCGGCGTCCAGCTCCTGCGCGCGCCGGATGTCGAGGTTGAAGTCCTGCGTCGCCGGGTCGACCGCGGCGCGCACCAGCTCGCGCACCGCGAGCTCCTTGCGATAGTCGTCGTCGCCCGCCACCAGGTAGGCCGGCGCGAAGGCCCGCTCCTTCAGGTGGCGCGCGAAGGTCTTCTCGGCGTCGCGCGCAGTCATCCCGAAAGCTACACGCCGGCGGCAGCGTCCCCGCGCCGGCGCAGCGCCGATGCCGCCGCGTGCACCAGCCCGTCGGCGTCGTAGGGCTTGGCGAGCACCGGCGTCCCCGCCTGCTCCGAGGCGCGCCGCGACGTCTCGTCATCGGCGTACCCCGTCACCAGGAGCCCCGCGATGCGTGGCCACCGGCGACGCACCTCCTCGAGCAGCGCGCGCCCGTGCATGCGCGGCATCGCGAAGTCCGAGACCACCAGCGCCGTGGTGGCATGGTGCGCCTCCAGCCACCCGAGCGCCTCGGCCCCCGACGACGCCTCGTGCACCGGGTAGCCGGCGCGGCGCAGCACCCGCGCAGTCATCGCCAGCACCATCGGCTCGTCGTCGACCACCAGCACCGTGGCCGCCGCCCGCGCGCGCCGCGCCGCCGCATCCGCTGCCACGGCGTCCGCCCGGGCGCCCGCGCGCAGGCCATCCTGCGTGAGCGCGTTCCCCGATGCGTCGGGCGCGGCCGCGTCGTCGAGCGGCACCGCCGGCAGCCGGATCGTGAAGACGCTCCCCGCCCCGGGCGCCGAGTCGACCTCGATCGACCCACCGGCCCGCGTCACCACGCCGTACACCGTCGCCAGGCCGAGCCCCGTCCCCTCCCCCAGTGG
This sequence comes from Gemmatimonadaceae bacterium, assembly GCA_025453855.1. Lineage (GTDB taxonomy): Bacteria > Gemmatimonadota > Gemmatimonadetes > Gemmatimonadales > Gemmatimonadaceae > JALOPO01. Next base: position 6,288 of record JALOPO010000207.1, on the reverse strand, counting down.
TCGCGTGGTGAAGAAGGGCTCGAAGAGGCGCTGCTGCACCGCACTCGACATCCCCACGCCGGTGTCGCGCACGGTCAGCTCCACCCACGTCCCCGCGGTGCCCGCGCGCGTGTCGTCGCCCGGCGCGATCACGCGCGTCGTCAGCGTCACCGTGCCACCGTCCGGCATCGCCGCGCGCGCGTTGCTCAGCAGGTTCATGATCGCGAGTTCGAGCTCCGCGAAGTCGGCCGTCACCAGCGCCCCGTCGGCACCGCAGTGCACCTCGAGCGCCTGGCCGGCCGCGAGGAGCCGCTCGAGCAGCGGCTGCACGCGCCGCACCACCGCGTCGAGGGGCTGCGTGCGCACCTGCTGCACGTTGCGACGCGCGAAGCTCAGGAGCTGCCGCGTGAGCGAGCGCGCGCGCGTCCAGGCGTCGGTGATCGCGTCGATCTCCACCCCCACCGCCGGATCGGTGCGCCCCACCAGCTCGTGCAGCTCGTGGCTGCTCTCCGCGATCACCGTCAGCAGGTTGTTGAAGTCGTGCGCGATCCCGCCGGCGAGCGTCCCCACCGCCTCCATCTTCGCCGCATGGCGCAGCTGCTCCTCGAGCGCACGCCGCGCGGTCACGTCGCGCGAACTGGTGACGAGCGCCTGCACCGCGCCGTCCGCGTCGCGCACCACCGTCGCCGTGCTCTCCAGCCAGAGCCAGTCGCCGCTCGCATGACGCGCGCGATAGACCACCGGCGCCCGCGTCACGTCGGCGTCGACGGTCGCGTCGCGCACGAAGCGCTGCAGCGTGCGCGCGTCGTCGGGGTGCACCAGCTCGAGCGGTGAGCGCCCCACCAGCGCCGCCGCCGGCACGCCGAGCACGCCCATCGACGAGGGACTCACGTAGGTCCAGCTCCCCTCCGCGTCGTGCGTGCACACCAGGTCGTGCATCGCCTCGGCGAGCAGGCGGAAGCGCGCCTCGCTCGCCGAGAGCGCCTGCGCCGCGGCGCGCGGCTGCGTGATGTCGGTGAAGGTCGTCACCGAGGCCACCACCGCGCCCTGCTCGTCGATCACCGGCGCGGCGTGCACGTCGAGCCACGCCAGGTCGCCGGGGCCGCGGCGCACGCCCATGAGCCCCGACACGTCCCGCCCCTCGCGCAGCGCGACCATCGCCGGGTGCACCTCGCCGGGATACGGCGAACCGTCGTCGCGGATCGCCGCCCAGTGCGGATCGACCGACGATTTCCCCTGCAGCTGATCGCCCGAGAGCCCGAGGATCCGCTCGGCCGAGGGATTCCAGACCATGATCCGCCCCTCGCGGTCCTGCAGCACGACGCCGTCCTGGATGTGGTCGAGCACCAGCTGGAAGCGTGTCGCGCTCTCCGCCAGCGCGCGCTCGGCGGTCCGCAGCTCGCTCGTGTCGGAGACGACCGCGATGCGTGCGGCGCGACCGGCGTGGACCGTCGGCTCCGAGGTCACCATCACGTCGTGCACGCGCCCGTCGGACGTGCGGTGCCGCCCGTGCCGCACGCGCCGCCCGCGCGCGTCCTGCGCGGCGCGGTAGCGCATCAGGTCGTCGGGCGCGACGATCGCATCCTTGCGCAACGTGCCCAGCGCCGCGGCATCGATGCCGTAGGTGCGCTGCGCGGCCCGATTCGCATCGAGGATCACGTCGTCGTCCTCGGAGAGGATCAGGATCGGCAGCGGATACGCATCGAAGACGCCCTGCGCGAGCGACGACGACGACGCGGCGGACGACGCCTGCGCGGCACGCCGCCGGCGCCGCGTGAGCGCCCCGCCGAGCTGCGTGGACAAGCGCGCCAGCGCCGCGGTCACCGCCGCCGGTGCCGTGGCCCGCTCGGCGTGGAGCGCGAGCACGAACTCCACGGCGCCGTCGTGCCACACGGGCACCGCGACGGCCGCGCCGAAGCCCGACGCCGATGCCGCGGCGAGGCGCCGGTAGCGGGGCTCGTCCTCGAGCGCCGTGTACAGCACCGCACTCCGCCGCACGGTCGCATCACCGGGAAGGCCGTCGTGCGCCGCGAGCCTGAAGCCGCGCGAGGCGGCATTGAAGCGGTGCGCGGCCGGGGACTCCGCCGCACTCTGGCGCTCGAGCGTCAGCGCGCCCTGCGCATCCGGGAGCCAGATCTCGCCCTGCGCCCAGCCGACGGCGCCGGTACGGGCGAGCGCCAGTTCGTCCACGTCGCCAGTGGACGCGTCGAGTGAGAAGACGACCTGCATGTGACGCGCTCGTGGCCGGGAACCGAGGGTGCGGATCGGTACGGGATCGCATGCCGCGATGCCGACACCGATGGAGGCAGTTGCCTGACACCAGACCCGGCAAACCGCTGAATTGTCACCAAGGGTAACGAACGCGACCCGCCGCGGCCACACGCCGGGTGCCCCGCCGACTCAGTGCGCCTGGACCACCGCCCGGACCGGGGTCGCGCCGAACTCCGCGTCGGCGAAGCGCCGGGCGGCACGTGCCGCCATCGTGGCCGAGGGCCACAGCGGTGCGGCGGGCATCGCCGCCGTCGCGGGGGGCGGCAGGAGCGTCGCCGGCGCGGCACCGGTCACCGCCGTCCACGAGGCGCCCGCACCACCGAGGCCGGCGCTGTCGAACGTCGCCGCGGCCCGCGGATCGGTCGCGGTGCCACCCCGCATCGTGAACGCCGCGCCGCCGACCACGATCGCCGCCGCTGCTGCCACGCGCCACGAGGGCGCGAAGCGCGGCACCCCCGCGTGCGACGGGAGCGGCGTCATGTCGCGCGGCACGAACTCGCGTGCACGCTCCTCCGCCAGTCGCGCACGGAGGCGCGCCGAAAAATCGGCCGAGCAGCTCACCGGCGCCGCGTTGCGCGCCACCAGCAGGGCGCGCCGCACCATCGCGTCGAAGTGCGCACACCCCTCGCAGTCGCCGACGTGGGCGAGGAGGCGCTCCGCGTGACGAGGGGCGAGCCCCCCATCCATCCACAGGCCATGCAGCTGGCGGAACGTCCGGCAATCCATGATGCCGCACGATACCCACCGTGCCATGGGCGGTTCCAGTCCGATCGGCCAGTCGCTCGCGGAACCTGCTTCGGCCTTCCTACGGGTGCGGCTCGCTCCCTGACGCCGTCGCCACCGCGCCCACGTCGTCGCCGAGCGCCGCGCGCACCGTCGCCAGGAGCGTCGTCGGGGTGAACGGCTTGGCGAGGAAGCGCGTGCGCGAGCGCTGCAGCGCCTGGCGCGTGGCGTCGTCGCTCGTGTAGCCCGAGACGAGCACCGTGGCCAGGTGCGGCCACTGCGCGAGCGCACGCTCGAGGAGCATGCGCCCCGTCATGCCGGGCATCGCGAAGTCGGTCACGAGCACGCCGATGCACCCGGCGTGCGTCGCGAGCAGCGCGAGCGCCTCGTCACCGCTCGCCGCCTCGTGCACCACGTAGCCCGCGCGGCGCAGCACGCGCACCATGATCGCGCGCACCATCGCCTCGTCGTCGACCACCAGCGCCATCGGCGCGACGCCCGGCACCGGCGCCGTGGGCGGCGCATCGGGCACGGCCGGTGATGCGAGCGTCCCGGTGGTCGTCGTCGACGGGAGCCAGAGCGTGAACGTCGTCCCCTCGCCCGGTGCCGACGCCACGTCGATCATCCCCCCCGCGCGCTGCACGACGCCGTACACCGTCGCCAGCCCGAGCCCCGTTCCCTCGCCCACCGGCTTGGTGGTGAAGAACGGCTCGAAGAGGCGCGCCTTCACCGAGTCGGGCATTCCGGGCCCGGTGTCGCGCACCGTCACGCACAGCCATGCGCCCGCGCGCAGCCCGGGCAGCGGCGGCGGCGTCTCGGCGTCCACCGTGCAGACGTGCGTGGCGAGCGTGACCACGCCGGTGTCGTCCATCGCCGCGCGCGCGTTGCTCACCAGGTTCATGAGCGCGAGCTCGAGCTCCGCCACGTCGAGCGTCACCAGCTGCGCCTGCGCCTCGCACGCCAGCTGCAGCCGCTGTCCGCCGCGCAGGAGCCGCCGCAGGAGCGGCGCCGCCCGCACGATCACCTCGTCGAGCGCCACCGTCGTGACCTGCTCCACCTGCTTGCGCGCGAAGCTCAGCAGCTGGCGGGTGAGCGCCTGCGCACGCGTCACCGCGCCGTCGATCGCCTCCACCTCGTCGCGCGACTCGCCGGTCGCGCTCCCGAGCAGGTCGCCGAGCGCCTCGACGCTCCCGCGGATCACGGTGAGGATGTTGTTGAAGTCGTGCGCCACGCCGCCGGCGAGCGTCCCCACCGCGTCCATCTTGGCCACGTGCCGCAACTGCTCCTCGAGCGCGTGGCGCTGCGACACGTCGCGCGACGAGGTCACGATCGCGATCACCTGTCCCGCCTCGTCGTGCACCGGCATCGTGCTCGTCTCGAGCCAGATCCAGCTCCCGTCGGTGCGACGGGCGCGGTAGGTGATCGGCGCCATGGAGGCGACGCCGTCCTGCGCCGGATAGTGCGCCCGCGCGCGCACGAGCTCCGCGTCGTCCGGGTGGATGAAGTCGTACGGATCGCGCCCGATCATCTCCTGCGGGAGCCACCCCGTGAGCGCGGTCACGCTCGGGCTCACGTACGCGTAGGTCCCGTCGGGCGCATGGCGACAGATGAGGTCCTGCGTCGCCTCGGCGAGCATGCGGTACCGCGCCTCGCTCTCCGCCAGCGCGCGCTCGGTCGCCCGGCGGGCGGTGATGTCGGTGATCACGACGATGCGCGCCGGGCGCCCGAGGTGCGTGACCGGCTCCGACGTCGCGATGACGTCGAGCACGCGCCCGTCACGGGCGCGGTGACGGGCCTGACGCGTGTACGGGTGGTCGGCATGCTCGCGCGATTCCGCGTACGGCGCCACGTCGTCCGGGGCGAGCAGCATGCGCTTGGTGATCGTGCCCAGCGACAGCCGATCGAGGTCGTAAAGCGCGCAGGCGGCGGCGTTCGCGTCCAGGATGACGTCGGTCGCGCTGTCGACGAGGAGCACCGGGAGCGGATGGTGCGCGAAGAGCGCGCGGTGATGCTCCTCGCTCTCGCGCAGCCGCTCGGCGTCGCGATGCCGCGCCGTGACGTCGCGCAGCACGCCGACGAGACGCGTGGCGCGCCCGTCGTCGTCGCGCGTGAGCAGTGCCGTGGCCTCGATGCGCACGCTCGTCCCGTCGGCGCGATCGACGCGGAAGACCGTCGACACCGGCGCCCCGCCGCGGGCCGCCAGCAGCGCCGCCTCCACGTGCGCGCGATCGCCCGGGTGCACACGTGCGACCAATGCGTCGAGCGAGGTGATCGTCTCGTGCGCACCGATGCCCATGAGCGCCGCGAAGCCCGCGCTCCCCGAGACCGCCTGCGTCTCGAGATCGAGCTCGCACCACTCGCTCCCCGCCGCACGCAGCGCCGCCGCGATGCGCGCGCTGCGCGCCCGTTGCGCCGTCACGTCGAGCATCACGCCGCGCAGCAGCGGATCGCGCCCCGGTGTCCGGAGCAGCACCCCCTGCGAGCGCAACCAGCGCACCGTCCCCTCGTCGGTGCGGATGCGGAACTCGTAGGCGAACGGCACGCGCTCGCCCACCGCATCGAAGACGCCCTGCTCGCTCGCCATCACCCGCCGCCGGTCCTCCGGCAGGAGCCGCGCGAAGAACTCGCCCCGCGTCGGCGCCGGCGCGCCGGGCGCCACGCCGAGCAGCCAGCGCGCGCTCTCGCTCGCCAGCACGCGCTCGTCGCCGGGGCGCCACTCCCAGGTCGCCACGCCGGCATCGCGCGCGATGGCCGCGTCGTGCACAGGGTCGGGCGTCGCTCCCGAGGGGTCGCCGGCGTCGTGCCGGAGCGGCGACGGTGGATCGAGCTGGTCCATCGGGAACGCGCGGGAAGGACAAGACGAGAGGTGGCGCGGCTCGCCCATCCGGGGCCGCGTCACATCACGATGCCGACATCTGCTGCCGTCGGTCGTGACAATCTGCGTCACATCCGGCCACGAGCGCCATACGGACGTTTACCGATCCCGTGCGTGCCGCCCGCCGCCGCGTGCACCTGGTGCCCCTCACCAGCACGACGGCCGGCGGACCTTTCGCGTCCGGTCCAAACACGACGACGCCCGGACCTGTGAAGGTCCGGGCGTCGTCGCCAGATCGGCGCCTCGGTCGCGGCGCGGCGTCGCACCGGCCGGTCGCCACGTCACGCCGTCATCAGCGCAGCGCGGGAGCGATCCGCTCGGCGAAGCTCGCGCGCGCGCGATTGAGCCGGCTCTTCACCGTGCCAAGGTTCACGCCCGTGATCTCGGCGATCTCCTCGTAGCTCTTCCCCTCGAGCTCGCGGAGCACGAAGACCTCGCGG
>JALOPO010000206.1 GCA_025453855.1 Gemmatimonadaceae bacterium | reverse complement strand
TCGAGCGTGCGGGCACGGGCATCACCGGGCTCCTCAGGCCGTCACGAGCGTCGGGGCGTCGTGCGCGGGCGTCGGCGCGACCACCGCGTACTCGCTCGCGTCGAACGGGGCGACACGACGCCGGAAGCGCCAGGTGAAGTCGGGCCAGAGCGTCGAGTTGCGCCCCGTGCGATCGAGGTACCAGCTCGCGCAGCCGCCGCTCGTCCAGACGGTGCCGCGCTCGCGCCGCGCCACGTCGTCGCGCCACGCCGCCTGCGCGGCGCGCGTGGGCTCGATGGCGGCGATGCCGTGCCGCGCGCAGTGCCGCAGCGCACCCACCAGGTGCGCGACCTGCGCCTCGAGCATGTAGAGCACGGAGCTGTGGCCGAGCCCCGTGTTGGGGCCCATGAGCATGAAGAGATTGGGGAAGCCGTGCACCGTGGTACCGAGGTGCGCCACCGGGCTCCCCTGCCACGCGGCGGCGAGCGTGGTGCCGGCGCGTCCATGCACCGCATCGGCGAGCGGGGGCGCGGTGGGGCGGAAGCCGGTGCCGACGATGAGCACGTCGGCGGGGCGCACGGTGCCGTCACGCGTCTCGATCCCCTCCGGGCGAACGCGGGCGATCGGATCGTTCACGACCTGCACGTTGGGCCGCGCGAGCGCCGGATACCAGTCGTTGCTGAGGAGGATGCGCTTGCAGCCGATGACGTAGTCGGGCACCAGGCGCGCGCGCAGCGCGGGATCGGCGACCTGCGCGCGCAGGTGCGCGAGCGCGATGTGCTGCACCAGTCGCGCGAGTCGCGGGTGCTGGAAGGGGAGCGCGAGGAGTTCGCGCCAGGCGTAGATGCGTGCGCGCACGAGGCGCTGCGCGACCGGGAGCCGCCGGTAGATCGCGCGCTCGACGGCGGTGATCGCGCGGTCGTGCCGCGGCATGACCCAGGGCGGCGTGCGCTGGTAGACGTCGAGCGCGGCGACGCGCGGCTGGATGGCGGGAACGAACTGGATCGCCGACGCCCCGGTGCCGATCACGGCGACGCGCCGCCCCTCGAGCGCGACGTCGTCGCGCCAGCGCGCCGAGTGGAAGACGGGGCCGCGGAAGTCGTCGAGCCCCGGGATGTCGGGCATCGCGGGCTCGCTGAGCGCGCCCTGCGCGAGCACGAGCACCGCGGCGGTGAGCGCGCCGCGCGACGTGCGCAGCTGCCAGCGCTGCGTGGCACCATCCCACGCCGCGCCGAGCACCGTGGTGTGCAGGTGGAGCCGCTCGCGCACGCCGAAATCGTCGGCGACGCGCCGCGCGTAGGCCTGGATCTCGGGCTGCGGCGAATAGGTGCGCGACCAGTCGGGATTCGGGGCGAACGAGAGCGAGTAGAGATGCGACTGCACGTCGCAGGCGCAGCCGGGGTAGCGGTTGTCGCGCCAGGTGCCGCCCACCTCGTCGCCACGTTCGAGGAGCACGACATCGCGCACACCGGCCTGCACGAGGCGCACGGCGGCCGCGATGCCGCCGAAGCCGGCGCCGACGATCGCGACCTGCACGTGGGCGGGGAGCGCTGCCATGCGGCGCATGATGGCGCGCGGTGCGCCACCGCGACAGGGCCCGCCGGTGCACGCCCCCGCCGGTGCACGCCCCTCCCCGCGCACGTGGCGCCGCCGCAGCTTTGCGGATCATGGCTGCCGACCAGCGCCCCGTCCACGCACTGCCGCCCCACGCGATCGGCCACGTCGTGGTGCGCGGCGCGACGCTCCCGCTCATCGATCACGGTGCCGGCACGCCGGTGGCGCTCGTCCACGGCACCCTCGGCGGCCTGCACGACTGGCTCGCCCACCTGCCGGCGCTGGCGGCGCGTCATCGCGTGCTGGCGTGGAGCCGACGACACCATGCACCCGGCGCCACGCCCGCCGACGCCGTGCACTACACGATGGCCGAGCAGTCGCAGGACATCGGTGCGCTCCTCGTGCAGCGTGGAGCGACGCCGGCCGCGATCGTCGGCCACTCGTACGGGGCGTACGTCGCCCTGCATCTCGCGCTCGCCGCGCCGCCGCTCGTGCGCGCCCTCGTGCTCTGCGAACCGCCGGTGCTGCCCTGGCTGGCGATGATGCCGGACGGGCACGACGACTGGGCAGCCTTCGAGCGCAACGCGCTGCAGCCGGCCGCCCTCGCCTTCGCGCGCGGCGATGCGGCGAGCGGCGTGGCGAGGTTCATGGAGGGGATCACCGGGCGGCCGTTCGCACTGGCGCGCCTCGCGCCGGCGGTGCGCGACGCACTCATGGCGCAGGCTCCCGCGCTCCACGCGGAACTGGCGACGCCGCGCGGCGACTACATGCCGACGCTCGACGCGGCGGCGGTGGCGCGCCTCGAGATCCCCATCCTCCTCGTGCGCGGCGGCCGCTCGCCGCGTCCCTTCCAGCTGCTCATGGATCGCCTGCAGGCGCTCCTTCCCGGTGCCGACACGGTCACGATCGCCGGGCGCGGCCACGACATGATCGGCGACGTCAGCGGCTTCGACGACGCGGTGCTCGCCTTCCTGTCACGCCGCGACGTGACGTGATGACGCGATCGGGGCGCGAGCTGCTGCCCGCATCACGGCCGCACGGCAGCATGCTTCTTGTACCTCGCACCCATGCGGCGTCCGCGCCGGGAGCGACCAGCCGGACGCGACGCGCGCTTTCCCGAATCACCGCGAGGTCCGCATGCGCATCCCCTTCTACCTCGGCGTCCTGCTGATCGTCGGCTGGGCCGTCTTCCTCGTCATCAGCGGCTTCCCCGATGGCCTGCACCACGGCATCGCCGCCCTCGGCCTCGTGCTCATCACCTGGGACTGGGTGACGCAGCGCGGCAATCCGATCGACCGCAACGATCCCGCCGGCGACAAGCCGCTCCGCGAGCGGGCCGAGCGGATGCGTGATCCGGTCGGCGCCCCCCGCTACGGTGATCCGCTCGCGCCGAGGGCGTGACGGGCGTCGGTGCCACTCCCGGGGGGAGATCGGAGCACATCGCTTTTTCGGTGTAACTGCAGGGCGCTGCGCGCCGAGTTTCGGAGTTGGGGAGTTCGGGAGTACAGCGGGGGCAACTCGCCCTGCCGCGCAGTTCTCCAGTACTCCCCAACTCCGAAACTCGGCGCGCAGCGCCCTGCAGTTGCAACAGCGAGCGAAGCGAGCTGCCAGGGCGCACGCCGCATCGCCCGCATGCGCGTCACGCCGTGAGGACGACCTTCTCGCAGTTGTCCTGCTTGTTGCAGAAGATCTCGTACCCCTTGGCCGCGTCCGCGAGCGGCATGCGGTGCGTGATCACGAAGCGGGGGTCGATGTCGCCGGCCTGGATGCGGTCGAGGAGCGGGCGCATGTAGCGGTGCGCGTGGCACTGGCCGGCGCGGATGGTGAGGCCGCGGTTCACGACCGCGTTCATCGGGAACTTGTCGACGAGCCCTGCATAGACGCCGATCACGCTCACCGTCCCGCCATTGGCGACCGAGTAGATCGCCTCGCGCAGCGCGACGGCGCGGTCGGGGTGGATCTTGATCGACTGCTTGATCTTGTCGGCGAGGAAGAGGGGACCGTGCCCGTGCGCCTCGAGCCCCACCGCCTCGATCACCTTGTCGGGACCGCGGCCACCGGTGAGCTCCTTGAGCAGCGCCGGGACGTGATCGACCTCGCTGTAGTTGATCGTGATCGCGCCGGCCCCCTCACGCGCCATCTTGAGCCGGTACTCGAAGCGATCGATGGCGAAGACACGCTCGGCGCCGAGGAGGTACGCGCTGGCGATGGCGAAGAGCCCCACGGGCCCGCACCCCCACACCGCGACCGTGTCGCCGGGCTTGATGTCGGCCATCTCCGCCCCCATGTAGCCGGTGGGGAAGATGTCGCTCAGGAAGAGCGCCTCCTCGTCGTGCATTCCCTCGGGAACCTTGAGCGGCCCCACGTCGGCGAAGGGGACACGCGCGTACTCGGCCTGTCCGCCGGCGAAGCCGCCGGTGAGGTGGCTGTAGCCGAAGATCCCCGCCGGCGAGTGGCCGAGCATCGTCTCGGCGATGTACGCGTTCGGGTTGGAGTTCTCGCACGCCGCCCACAGGTCGGCCTTGCACGCGTTGCAGGCGCCGCAGGCGATCGGGAAGGGGACGACGACGCGATCGCCAACGCGGAGGTTCTTCACGTCGCGGCCGACCTCCACCACTTCGCCCATGAACTCGTGGCCGAGGATGTCGCCCTTCTGCATCGTCGGCATGTAGCCGTTGTAGAGGTGCAGGTCGGAGCCGCAGATCGCCGTCGACGTCACGCGCACGATCGCATCGCGCCGGTTGAGGAGCTGCGGGTCCGGCACGTCCACGACCTGCATCTTCTGCGGGCCCATCCAGCAGGTGGCCTTCATCGTCGGTCTCGTGGCAAGAGGATGACGCAGCGGCCGCCACGACGGCGGCGGCTGCCTGGGTTCAGAGCTCGACCGGCTCGGTGTTCGGCTGCGCGGGGTGCATGCCGCGCTGCTTGGTGGCATCGGAGACGAGGATCTCGCCGGTCTCCATCACCTGCTTGAAGTGGCGCAGGTC
>JALOPO010000205.1 GCA_025453855.1 Gemmatimonadaceae bacterium | reverse complement strand
TCGCGGGCGCCCCCTGCGTCCTCACGATCGCGCACGACGTCACCGACCGCCGTCTCGCCGAGGCCGAAGTGGAAGCATCGCGGCAGCAGCTCCGTGCGCTCGCCAGCCGGCAGCAGCGGGCGCGCGAGGAGGAGCGGCGCGCCATCGCGCGCGAGGTCCACGACGAGCTCGGGCAGCTCCTCACCGGCGTCAAGCTCGATGTCGCCTGGGCGCACGCGCATCTCCCGGCCGACACGCCGATCGTGCGCGCGCGGCTCGAGGGGGCGATCGAGCGGATCGCCGGCGCGATGGACGTGGTGCGACGCATCGTGACCGAGCTGCGCCCCGCCGTGCTCGACGACCTCGGGCTGGTGGCGGCGCTCGAGTGGCTCGCCGACCAGTTCGCGCGCATGACCGGCGTGCGCACCACCGTCACCCTCCCCGCCGCCGACCCGCCGCTCGATGCCGACGGCCGCACCACCGTCTTCCGCATCGTGCAGGAGGCGCTCACCAACGTCGCGCGCCACGCCGCCGCGAAGCACGTGCACCTCTCGCTGGAGGCCGACTCGCGTGCCGCCCGCGTGGTGGTGCGCGACGACGGGCGCGGCATCACCGCCGCCGAGATCCGCGATCGCCGCTCGCTCGGCCTCGCCGGGCTGCACGAACGCGCGCTCGCCGCCGCCGGCACGCTCACCATCACCGGGTCGCCCGGCGCCGGCACCGAGGTGCGACTGGTCCTCCCGCTCGTGAGCACTCCATGATCCGCGTCCTCATCGCCGACGACCACCCGATCGTGCGCGCGGGGCTGAGCGGCATCGTCGCCGACGCCCACGACATTCGCGTGGTGGGCGACGCGGCCACCGGCGACGAGCTCCTCGCCCGGGTCGCCGAGACCGCCGCCGACCTCGTGCTCCTCGACGTCTCGATGCCCGGGCCGGGCGTCGTCTCGCTGCTCGAGCAGTTGCGCACCCTGCACCCGTCGGTGCGCGTGCTCGTGCTCAGCGTGCACCCCGAGGAGCAGTACGCCACGCGCGCGCTCCGCGCCGGCGCCCGCGGCTACCTCACCAAGGACCACAGCCCGGCCGAACTCGTGGCCGCGGTGCGCAAGGTGCACGCGGGCGGGCGCTACGTGAGCGACACGCTCGCCGAACGCCTCGCCTCGGAGCTCGGCGGCGACGTGCGCGTGGCGCACGAGCGACTCAGCGATCGCGAGTTCGAGGTGCTCTGCCTCCTCGGCTCCGGGCGCACCGTGACCGAGATCGCCGGCCTCCTCGCGCTGAGCGTGAAGACGGTCAGCACCTACCGCACGCGCATCCTCGCCAAGCTCCCCGCCGAGTCCAATGCGGAGCTGGTGCGCTACGTGGTGACGCACGGGCTGCTGCGCTGAGCGCGCGGCCCGTCACCCCTCCCCGTGCCTCGCGTCCTCCCGCGCGACGCATCCCTCGTCCTTGCAGTCGTTTCCAGTCGGACCGTGCATGCCCCGCATCATCTACGACGTCGCGGTGACCCTCGACGGCTTCATCGCCGGCCGTGACGACGACGTCTCCATCTTCCCGCACACCGGCGACCACGTCGACGCCTACCAGGCGCGCCTTGCGCAGTACTCGACCGTCCTCATGGGGCGCCGCACCTACGAGATCGGCTACCGCTACGGCATGCGCCCGGGCGACCTCCCGTATCCGCACATGGCGCATCACGTCCTCTCGCGCACGCTCGCGCTCCCGTATCGCTCGCCCGTGCGCGTGATCCGCGACGACTGGGTGGCGCACGCGCGAACCGTGCGCGAGGGGCCGGGCGGCGACGTCTACCTCTGCGGCGGCGGGATGCTCGCCGGCCTCCTCGCGCGGCACGGGCTCGTCGACCTCCTGCGATTGAAGGTCGCGCCGATCATCGCCGGTGATGGCATCCCGCTCTTCGCGGGGCTCGACCGCCCGCTCGCCCTGCACCGACGCTCGGCCACCACGCACGCGTCGGGCGTCACGTACCTCGAGTTCGCGATCGCGCGCGACTGACGCGCCGCCGATCGCCCCACCACGGCTCGCGCGCCACCGCGCTCGCGATCCGCCACTGCACGGAGCATGGACATGTCGATCCGACGTCGGGTCGGCCGGGTGATCCTGGCCGCCCTCGCCCTGGGCGCGCTCGCGCTCGCCCTCGTCTACCTCGAGACGTGGCGCCGCATGGCGCGACGCGTCACCCTGCCGCCCCGCGATCCGGTGACCGTCGTGCACACCGACAGCGCGATCGCGCGCGGAACACATCTCGCGACGTCGTCGCTCGGCTGCACGGGCTGCCACGGCGCAGACGTTGGCGGACGCGTGATCGTCGACGAACCGATGGTCATGCGCCTCGTGGCCCCGAACATCACCAGCGGGCCGGGCGGCGTGCTCGCCGCCTACGACGACGCCGCGCTCGAGCGCGCGATCCGTCACGGCGTGGGCGCCGACCGCCGTCCGCTCGTCATCATGCCGTCGCACGAGTTCGCGTTCATGGGCCACATCGCGCTCGGACCGGTCGCGCGCGTGCTCGGCCTCGCCGGCAAGCTCACCCTCTTCCCGTACGATCACATCGACCACACGGTGCGCCCCGTTGCCACGGCGCCGCTGGGGGTGAGCGTGGAGCGCGGACGCTACCTGGCGGTGGGGTGCATCGGCTGCCACCGCGGCGACCTGCGCGGCGGCCCGATCGTCGGCGGTCCGCCCGACTGGCCGCCAGCCCCCGACATCACGGCGTCGGGCACACCCGGCACGTGGAGCGAGGACGACTTCGTGCGCACGATCCGCACCGGGCGCCGCCCCGACGGCACGGTGCTGCGTGCACCGATGCCGTGGCCCGACATGGCGCGCATGCACGACGAGGAGCTGCGCTCGCTGCATCGCTACCTGGTCACCCTCGGCGTGCGCGCCGTGCCGACGCGCGCGGCGACGGCGGAGCCGCGCTGGCGCGTGGAACGCGGCGCGGCGCCATCGACGGTGTCAGGGCCTCCGATGCCCGGAAGCTGACCCGATTCGAGGGAAGTCATCATGGCACTGCGATCGATGCTCTTTCGGGGTGATCCGCGGCTCGAGGCCGCGGCCGTGCGGGACAGCGCCCACATCGTGCGGGGCGCCGCCGGCCCGCACGTCGAGAAGATCCAGCTCGCGCTCATGCTGCTCGACGACGCACGGATCGCGGACCACGAGCTGGCGGCCGATCTGTACGGGTCCAGCACCGCGGCCGCCGTCCTGGCCTACAAGCGCAGGCGCAACATCGTGAATCGCGCGTACCAGTCCAGCGCCGACAACATCGTCGGGCGCATGACCATGGCCACACTCGACGACGAGATGGCCGGCCGCGAGGTGTTGTACCGCACGCGCGGCTGCAACTACGGGCCGAGCGGACGAGTGCAGCACAGGCAGGCCTTCCTCGGCATGCCGCCGTGGCCCGGCCCGCTCCCGCCCTCGGGCGTCCAGACGACGCTCGACATGGCGCTGGCGGCCGTCCCCGCCGCACGCGCCATGCGCGACCGGGCCAAGGTCGGGCTCGACGACGTGATCGGCGGGTCGAGCACGCCACTCGCCGAGGTGACGCGGAGCGCGTTGAGCCGCCACTACAAGGTGTCGGCGGCGCCCGAGGTCGACCGCGTCGCGCGCGAGCTCCGCAACGCCCTGGCGCAGATCTCGGGCCGGCTGCTGTCGGCGCGTGCCTGGTTGCGCCAGGGCCAGGGCGGTGGCTTCGCGGAGACGCCGCAGCCACGCGATGGCCACAGCTACATCATGCGGGACTACGCGACCGCCGGGATCCTGATGCGCCCCACGATCCTGATCCACGAGGCGTTCCACGATCTCAGCGACACCCACCAGGACTTCGGCGGCAACCCGGCCAACGATCGAGGCGCGCGCTACCACCGGAACGACACCGTCACCCAGCTCCGGAACGCCTACGCGATGAGCCAGTTCGTCCTGCACGTCCACGCTGGCGAGGAACGCATCCTCGGCGACAGCGAGTGATTCTGCGCCTGCCGTGCGACCTCGTTCGATCGCCCGCGGATCACGCCGGCCCGCGCCCGATCCCCTCGCGCCGCAGCAGCTCGGCGAGCTGCTCGTGCGCGATCTCCCACCCGCCCGGGAAGCCCATCGCCTCGTGCGCCGCGCGGTCGTCCACGCTCCAGTGGCGGAGCCGCGCGGTGAAGCGGGTGCCGCCCGCGCCGTCGTCGTCGAAGGCGAGGATCCCGACCATGAACGGCTTCCCGCTCGGCGCCCACGCGTGCGTGAAGGCATCGGTGAAGACGAGGCGATGCGGCGCGTCCACCTCGAGGTAGACGCCGGGATTGTCCATCTCCGTGCCGTCGGGGCCGCGCATGAGCGTGCGCGTGCTCCCGCCGGTGCGCACGTCGTTCACCACGCGCACCGTCTGCCACGGCGGCGGCGTGAACCACTGCACCAGCCACGCGGGATCGGTCCAGCCGCGGAAGACCGCGCTCGGCGGTGCGTCGAAGACACGCGTGAAGACGAGTTCGCGATCGGCGGGAAAGTCGTCGGCGGTCACTTCGGCGCTCCGGACGCAGGGGCCGTGGCGGCGGGCGCCGCGACGGGCGTGAACTGGTCGACCGAGTCGAGCACCGGCTGGATCGAACGCGCCTGCGGATAGCGCGCCCTGAGCGCGACCAGCGTCGCCCGTGCCGAGTCGGCGAAGCCGAGCCGCGCCTCCGCCTTCGCGACGAGGATCCCGTGCCGCACGCCGATGAACGGCGGCGCGTCGCCCGCGACCGGGATCGCCCGCAGCACCGCGAGCGCCCCACGTGCGTCGCGCGCGTCCTCGAGCCGCGACTCGGCGCCGAGGAGCTGCACCACCGGATCGTCGGGACGCTGGCGCCCGAGTTCGGCGGTCAGTCGCGCGGCCTCGTCGTGACGCCCGGCGGCGCGCGCGGAGCGTGCCTGGTGAAAGAGCCCGGCGATGAGCAGCCGCTGCACGTCGACCGTGTCACCGGTGCGCGTTCCCACGCCACCGGCATACGAGTAGACGAGCGCCCCGCCCTCCTCGGCCGCCTCGTAGACGAGCGACGCCGCACCGAGCCCGCACACCGCCGCGGCCACGTGCAGCACGCGCACCGCCTTCGGACGCGCGCGGAGCGCGAGTGCCGCGAGCTCGATCGCGCCGACGATGAGCAGGACGTTGCGCGCGTTCTCGCCCGCCTCCTCGTGCGCCTGCACGATCGCGCGCGCACCGGGAATCCGCTCGGCCGGCCCGTGCGCCTCCTCGCCCGACTTCACCGCGGGCAGGCTCGTCACCGCGGCGATCAGCAGCAGCGCCGTGGCCGCGTGACGCACCCACGTCCACGGGGCGACGAGGCTCGCGACGCGCAGCACGACGCCCACCATGGCGAGCGCGATGACGAAGTGGACGAGGATCGGGTGCAGTTCGGCGAGCGGTGGCATGCGGTGTCGGGAGGGCGGCAGGATCGGGAACGCTCCCAACCTGACACGCGGACCGCCGTCGCGGAACAGGGTGCGGCGCCGCGCGTCCGCACCGCGCGATCACGCACCCGGCTCGAGGATCCGCTCCCAGTAGCCCACGTCGATCCACTCCCCGAACTTGCGCCCCGTCTCGCGGAAGTGCGCCACCTGCACCATCCCGAACTTCTCGTGCAGCGCGACGCTCGCGGCGTTCGGGAGCGCGATCCCGCCCAGCACCGCGTGCACGCCGCGCGCACGCAGCCGCTCGAGGAGCGCCGCGTAGAGCGCCGAGCCCAGGCCGCGCCCGCCGAGGTCGTGCGCGAGGTAGACCGAGATCTCGGCGCTGAAGCGGTAGCCGACGCGCTCCTTCCACTTCGTCGCGTAGGCGTAGCCGCCGATGCGGCCGTCGAGCTCCGCCACGAGGTACGGGAGCGACGCCGCGTGCACCGCCGCCATGCGCCGCCGCAGCTCGTCGCCGTCGATCGCCTCCTCCTCGAAGGTGATCGTCGTCTCGGTGACGTAGTGGTTGTAGATGGCGGCGATCGCATCGGCATCGGCGGGCACGGCATCGCGGACGTGCGGCAGCGGGGCGGGCGACGACGATGACATGGCGCGAGACGGTGATGGGTGAAGGTCGGTGCGCGGGCGGTGATGCGTCGCGTGCGACGCGCGAGCGGTGCGCGGCGTCAGCGCAGTTCGGCGGCGATCACGATCGCGTAGCGTGCGTCGCTGCTCGCAGGATTGTTGAAGGTGATCGGGCGATCGCGAAGCATCGCCAGGCAGTCGCCCACCTCGAGCCGCCATCGCTCGCTGCCGAGCGTGATCTCCATCGTCCCCTCGAGCACCCAGACCTGCTGCTGCACGTGCGGCCCGCGCTCGGCGCTGTCGAAGGTGATGCGAGCGCCGGGCGGGAAGGTCACGTCGACGATCGACATCGGCTGCGGCATGCCGGCCGGCGACACGTTGCGGCGCACGTAGCCCGAGTCGGGATCGCGCCACTCGCGCTGGTCGGCACGTCGGGCGAGCGGCCCCGCCGCGTCGCCACCGGTCGGCGTGTCGAAGATCGCCGCCATGGTGACGCCGAGCCCGGTGGCGAGGCGCGCGAGGACGACCGCCGTCGGGCTGCTCTCGCCGCGCTCCACGAGCGAGATCATCGAGCGGCTCACCCCGCTCCGGGCGGCGAGGGCGTCGAGCGTCAGGCCCCGGGCCGCGCGCAGCGCCCGGAGCCGCGCGCCGAGCTCGGCCTGAAGCGGCGCGTCCTGCATACTCCCTTCTCTATCCAGCATACTGGAAGTGGTGCACCCAGCACCGATTGCGGCACCTGTCCCAAGGTGCAATGCTAGCCGCGACCCGCCTGCCTCCCCGTGCCCGAGGATCCACCGTGCCGCACACCCTCAGCAAGCCGCTACGCACCGCCTTCGTCACCCGCGTCTTCCGCATCACGCCGAACATCGGCCAGTGACGCCGCACGAGTGGTCCGACTTCACCGCCGCACGCGATCGGCTGCCGCAGACCGCCGTCCGACGGTACGGCTGGGCGCTCCTGTATCTCGAGCTCAACCACCCGGGTACGCCCACGCCGCTGCCCACGGGGGCCACGGCACAGCCGCTCGCCGCCGCGCTCGACCATGACCGCCAGGACGACGCCATCCTGCTCGCCGCGCTCAAGCAGCTGCCGCTCGCCGACGCCAGGCGTGCGGAGGCGGTGCTCCTCCGTATCGTCCACTACTGCCCCACCGTGGAGTACATCGCGGTCGACAACTTCACCGCGAGCTTCACCACGGCGGGGCGCGCGTCGGCCGCCGTGCTCGACGGCGACGACTACATCCGCTACGACTCGGAACTGATTTCGATCCGCACCAGGGTCTACGCGGTCACCCCCGCGAACCAGCGCTACTCGCTCGGCTTCATCCAGCTGTGCGATGCCCGCAACCAGCGGCACATCTACGCCGACCACGGACTCGAACTGCGCTGGGAGATCACGGGGACCTATCCCGTCAGCGATGCGGCGAACGCCACGACCTTCCCGTTCTACAACGTAGGCTATCACACGTTGGCCGCCATCGCGACCGTGGCGGCGGCACGCGACGTGATCCCGTCGGCCACGACGATCTTCGAGATGACCGACGCGATCGGCTCGTACGCGGACCAGGCGCTGTCGTACACGCATGGCACGACCCCGGCCGAGACCAAGCTCGCCCGCGTCTCCCGGACCCAGCGCTTCCGCGCCTGGTTCGCCTACACGCGCGACAGCGACGCGCGCGGGGCGAACGAGGAGCTCACCGCCTACGCCAATCGCTTCCACGTGCTGCAGCGCGTGGACTACGCATATGCCGTGGACTTCCCCGTGACGTGGCCCGCGACCGGCGCTCCGACTGCCACCTTCGGCACCGCCACCGGTGGCGCGCCGACCGTGACGCCCTGCCCCGCGGACGAACGCATCCCGCGCGAGGGCTTCGTGCAGCGATCCATGAACAACGAGGACAAGCCGCGCATCTACCGTGGCGGCATGCTCGTCGGTGAGCATGGGATCGTCAACGTCGTCGTGCCGCTCCCTCCGGCGCGCCCGCTGCCGCCGGTGCCGGTTCCGGTGCCGGCCGTCGCCACGCGACCGCAACTCGGCGGGCATCGCATGCGTCCGTGAGTCCTGGACGGGACGACCCGGCGCCGCGTCGGGCCGTCTCCCGCGGACGCACGGTCCGCCGTCAGAACGCGTACCGGATCCGGCAGTACGGCGTGACTTCGGCGATGAGCGCCGACAGCTGCGCCACCAGCTCCCCCTTGAGCCCCGTGCGGTAGCGCACGTTGTCGCCGCCGGTCTCCGACCGCTTCCGCTCCTGCCACTCGGGCGTCCAGAGCAGCCGCTCCGCGCCCGGG
>JALOPO010000204.1 GCA_025453855.1 Gemmatimonadaceae bacterium | reverse complement strand
CGCGCACCTCGGCCGCGACCACCGGGATCACGTCGGACGTCGTGGACGCCGCCGCGGCGCCGCCGCCGCAGCCGGCGAGCGTGACGAGGAGTGCGAGCGGCATGATCGTGCGTGCCGTGCTGCGGTGCGCGACCGGCGCGACCGGCGCTGGAGCGACGTGTGCCGCGGGCGACGCGACGGTCGTGCTGGCGTGAAGGCGGGGCATGGGGTCACTCCGTGGGCGTGAGGGCCGCGGCGCGATCGAGCTCGGTCACGCGCGCGTAGAAGTCGTAGGTGGTGACGACGAGGTTGAGCTGCGCGGTGGTGAGCGCGGTGCGCGCATCGAGGAGCTCGAGCTGCGAGGCGAGCCCCTGCGCGAAGCGGCGCTGCACGAGCTCGAAGGTGCGCGTGGCCGATGCCACGCGATCACCGGCGGTGGTGATCGCGGTGCGTGCGACGCGCGCGGCATCCTCGGCCACCTGCACCTGCAGCGTGATCTGGCGCGCCACGTCCTCGCGGCGCGCGCCGATCGCCTGCGCCTCGGCGCGCGCCTGCTCCACGCGGGCGCGATCCTGTCCGCCGTTGAAGAGGTTCCAGCTGAGCACCAGGCTGGCGACGGTGAAGTCGGTGCCGCGGCCGACGCGAATGGTGTTCCCCTGGAAGCCGTAGTCGAGTGCCACGCCGACGCTCGGCAGGAAGGCGGTGCGCGCGAGGGTGGCCTGACCGTTGGCGGCATCGCGCGCGCGGTCGAGCTGGCGCAGCTCCTCGCGCGCGCCGAGCGCGCGCCGCACGAGCGTCAGCGAGTCGCCGATCGTCGCGAAGCGCGCCTCGAAGCCGAGCGTGCTGTCGGTGACGAGGGGGAGCGGTGCATCGACCTCGCGACCGACGAGGAGGTTCACCTGGCGGCGTGCGGCGTCGGTGAGCTGCGCCGCCGCGTCGCGCTGCTGCACGACCGCGCTCCGTTCGGCGCGTGCGCGGAGCACGTTGTCGGGCGTCACCTTGCCGGCATCGAGCAACCGCTGCGAGACGCGCTCGGCCTCGTCGAGGAGCGGGACGGTGGCGACGAGGATCTCGCGGGCGCGGGCGGCGCGTGCGTACTGCAGGTAGGCGAGGCGGATGTCGGCGGCGAGCTGTCGACGGGCGGCGTCACGACCGGCGATGGTCGCCTCGCGTGCCGCGCGCACGATGCGCTGGCCGGCGAGGATGCGCGGCTCGAGCAGCGGCTGCTGCACGCGCACCGTGGCCTCCTGCCGCAGCGGGAGGCGGAGCACGAGATCGGTGGGGAAGGCCTGCTGGCCGAGGAGCTGGTTGAGGGCGGAGTAGGCCGGGTTGATGAGCGTGCCGAGGTCGATCACCGCGCCGCGCACGGCGCTGTTGCGCGCGTTGATGGTGGCCGAGGGGAGCCAGCGGCCGTCGGCTTCGCGCACGGCGGCGTCGTCGCGGCGGATCTCGTAGCTGCGTGCGCGGAGGGCGGGGTTGGCGGCCAGCCCTTCGCGGACGAGCGCGTCGAGCGGCGATGCGGCGCCGCTGGCCGGTGCGGCGGCCGCCGCCGTCGCTGGCGCCTGCGCGGCAATGAGGGCGGGGAGTGCGAGGAGCGCGGCGAGGCGCGCCGCTGAGGCGCGCGGGGGGCGGCGACGAGGGGGGGCGGGTTCGGCCGGCTGCGGAGCCATGGGCCACTCGGGGTGTAAGTAGAGCGTACTCTCTAGACTCAGGGCACATTCTAGAGTAGGTTCTCTACTTGTCAATACCCGAGCGCTCTCTCTACTTCTGGCCGCCTGGCGACGGGGCGCCCGTGTGCGGCGCTATCTTCCCGGCAGCCTCCCCGCTGAGCGAGACATGGAACCCGTTGTGACGCAACCAGTTGCCGACGAGCACCCGCGTGAGCGCCGGGCCCCCGTGCAGCGCCGCGGGCGCGAGCGCGTGGAGACGATCCTCGATGCGGCTGAGGCCGTGATTTCGGAGGTGGGGCTCGAGGCGGCGACGACGAATGCGATCGCCGAGCGGGCGGGATCGAGCGTGGGGTCGCTCTACCACTTCTTCCCGAACAAGCAGGCGATCGTCGACGGGTTGCTCGAGCGCTATCTCGGGCAGACGCTGGGCGTGATGGCGAGTGCGCGCCGGCTGGCCGAGCCGTGGGTGCCGCTCACGGAGCTGTTCGAGGGAATGATCCGCGCCTTCCTCGCGCTCGACGAGACGAATCCTGCCTACTTCGCCGTCTGTCGCGCGACCGACGTCACCACCGGCCAGCGGAGCCCCGCCGCGCTGGAGATGAACGCGCACATGGAGGCGATGGTCGTCGAGCTGCTGCGGGCACGGAATCCGCGCATGCCCGCGGGCGACGCGCACGTGCACGCGAGCATCAGCGTGACGGCGGTGCACGCGGTGCTCGACCACCTGCAGTCGATGCCGAGTGCGCAGCGTGGCCCCGTGCAGCGCGAGCTGGTGCAGATGATGGTGCGCTACTTCGAGCCGATCGAGGCGCACTGGCGTGCGGTGCCCTGAGTGTCAGGCGCCGTGCGGGAACGGCGGGCCGCGATGATGCGAAGGGAGCGCGAGGCACGCGCGAAGGAACACGACTGGAATTGCTGACGGTGCACGCGGGAGGTCCGCATGCACCGTCAGCCATTCATCCAATCAGTTCTTCGCGCCATCGTCGCGCCCCTTCGCATCATCGCGGCCCGCCGTTCCGCAACAGCCCACCGCTGATCGCGACTCGCCGCTCCCCGGGCCGCCGCACGTCACCGGCTACCGCGCCGCGAGCGGCGTGACCGTGAGCGTCTCGACGTGGACGTTGAGCGCGTGGTTGATGCGGAGGCCGACGATGCCGTCGGTGGGGAGCTCGCGGCGCGGGGCGTCGAGCACCGAGACGTTGTTCACGAGCACCGTCACGCGATCGCCGCGCGCCTCGACGACGAGGGGGTAGCGCACGCTCGCTCCCTTGGGGCCGGGCTTCCACTGCGGGATGGCGGCGTTGGCGGCCCACTCGCGCACGGTGCGCGTCGTCTCGCCCTCGCGGACCTTGAGCAGGGCGCGGCCGTCGCGGCGCACGAGCGCGTACGCATAGCGCTGCGTCGGGCTCGCGAGGTTCGCGCCGCCGAAGAAGACGCCGAAGCCCTCGGCGCGGGCGCCCGGATCGAAGAGGTGGATCACCGCCTCGAGGCGCCAGTTGCCGGTCGCGCGACGCGTGCTGTCGTAGAGGATCGCGGCCGGTCCCGTGGTGACGTGCCAGCCGGGCTGCATCGCGACGAACGAGACGGTGGCGCCATCGCCGTGGCCCATGGCATCGGCGTCGGGGCGCACGACCCAGCCGGCGGGGACGGTGGCGCGTGCCGGTGCCGCGGGACGGGCCTGCGCGAGCACCGGCCCGACGAGCAGCACCGCGAACATCGCGCTCGCGGCGAGGCGGGCGCCCGGCGTGGTGCCGCGAGCGGACGAAGAGCGTGACGAGATGGACATGGCGCGCGGGGTGAAGGGGAGGGGAGGCGTGACCGAGGCGTGACGATGTCAAGACGACCCCGTCGCTCGGGGATACCCCGATGACGGTTCCTTTCCCCGTGTCACTCACCCAGGGAATCAGGACCGTGAACGTTCGTCGTCTGCTGCGCGCCGCGACACTCCCCGTCGTGGGCGCGCTCGTCGCATCCGCCCCCGTCGCCCTGCTCGCACAGGGGCCCGCCGTCGCCGCCGGCACCCGTCGGCCGGACGTGGAGGCCTACGGCACCGTGGTCGGCCGCGTGACCGACGCCGGTGGGCGCCCGCTCGTCGGCGCGCAGCTCTTCATCGAGCCGCGTCGCGACGCCGCGGCGGTCACCATCACCGACGGCCGCTACCGCGCGCGCGTCCCCGCCGGGACGCAGCGCCTGACCGTGCGCTACATCGGCTTCCGCACCGAGACCCGGCCCGTCACCGTGCGCGCCGACGCGGTGGTCACGCTCGACTTCCGCCTCGAGGCGCAGTCGACGACGCTGGCCACGGTCACGGTGCAGGGGCAGCGCGCCGGACAGGCCGCGGCGCTCAGCCAGCAGAAGGCGCAGGACGTGGTCGGCAACGTGATCGACAACGAACTCGTTGGCCGCCTCCCCGACCAGAACCTGGCCGAGGCGCTGCAGCGCGTCCCGGGCGTCGCGCTGGTGCGCGACCAGGGCGAGGGGCGCTTCGTGCAGATCCGCGGCATCAATTCCGATCTCAATGGCCTCTCGGTGAACGGCGAGCGCGTCGCCACCCCCGAGCAGAACTCGCGGCGCGTGCCGATGGACGTGATCCCGGCCGAGCAGCTCGCGCGCATCGAGGTGAGCAAGACGCTCCTCCCGGACATGGACGCCGACGCGATCGGCGGCACGGTGAACCTCGTCACGCGCACCGCGCAGGCGGGGCGGCCGCAGTTCTACGTGAGCGGCGCCACCGGGCAGAACGAGATCAACGGCTCGCGCAACTTCAACGCCTCGCGAGGCGTTCGGCCTCTCGCTCGGCGGCACGACCTCCGAGAACGGGCGTGGCTCCGAGAACTGGGAAGGGCAGTGGTGCTCGCTCTCGATCGCCTCACCGGGTGCCAACCCGAGCGGCTGCCGCGGCGTCTCGAACGATGGCGCGCTGGACGCGCCGGCGCGCATCGAGCTCCGCGACTACCCGCAGGTACGCCGCACGCGACAGGGGGTGAACGCGACGCTCGACTGGCAGCCGTCGGCGCTCAACCAGATCGCGCTGCGCGGCATGTGGAATCGCTTCGAGGACGACGAGATCCGCTATCGCACGCGCTACGCGCTCTCGGACGGGACCTTCAATCCGCTGGTCGGCAACGTCATCCCGGCCGGCACCGTGACCGGCGCCACCGCGCTCCGTGACGTGCGCCTGCGCACCGTGGAGCAGCAGATGACGTCGCTGCAGCTCACGGGTCGCCATGCGCGACCGAGCGGGCTGGTCTTCGACTGGAGCGGGAGCTACGCGCGCGCGATCGAGGATCGTCCCGACGTGCTCACCATGAGCTTCCGGCAGACGGGGCTCAACTACGCGTACAACATCCGCAACCCCGAGCTTCCGCTGGTGACCGGTGCCGACTCGGCGAGCACCGTCCGCTTCGACGACCCGACGCGCTTCGCCTACCGCGACATCACGCGCGAGACGCGCGCCACGCGCGACCGCGACTGGGCGGGGCGCGCGAACCTGGCGATCCCGTTCGGGCAGGCGTTCGTGCTCAAGGTCGGCGGCGCCTTCCGCACCAAGTCGCGCTCCAACGAACTCGACTCACCCAACTTCCGCGGCTTCCGCAGCGGCGCGCAGGTGC
>JALOPO010000203.1 GCA_025453855.1 Gemmatimonadaceae bacterium | reverse complement strand
GCGCCCCTGCACCGTGTGCGCGACCTCGGCGTGGAACTGCACCGCGTGGATCGGCTTCGACGCGTGGCGGAAGGCCGCCACCGGGTTGCTGGCGCTCATCGCCGTGAGCACGTAGCCGGGCGGCACCGTCTCCACGTGGTCGCCGTGCGACATCCAGACCACGCTCCGCTCGCCCGCCGCGAAACCCGCGAACAGGCCGGCCGTCTCGGTGACACTGATCTCGGCGCGCCCGTACTCGCGGCGCCCGCCGCGCGACAGCTCGCCCCCCTCCGCGGCGGCGATCCACTGCATCCCGTAGCAGACGCCGAGCACCGGCGCGACGTCGAGGATCGCGCGGTCGAACGTCGGCGCCCCCTCGTCGCGCACCGAACTCGGGCCGCCGGAGAGGATGATCCCCGTCGGCGCGAAGTCGCGGATCCAGTCCAGCGCCACCGTGTACGGGTGGATCTCCGAGTAGACGCGCGCCTCGCGCACGCGACGGGCGATGAGCTGCGTGAACTGCGAGCCGCAGTCGAGGATCAGGATCCTGCTCGTCATCGGCGTGACCACTCCGGGCCGCTCAGCTTGAGGATCTCCACGCGCCCCGTGTCGGTGTCGAGGATCGCCGCGCTCGGGCTCCCGTGGAGCCAGCCGCACGCCTCGCCCGGGTTCACGATGAGCGTGCCGCCACGCGTCTTCATCTCCTCGCGGTGCGTGAAGCCGTGCACCACGATGTCGTGCTCCTCGATCGAGCGCTGCAGCGCGTCGTTCAAGTCGTGCACCACCAGCATCTTCTTCCCCATCAGCTCGAAGCTGTGCGGCGAGTCGAAGAGTTCCGACCCCATGCCGCTCATCGCCACCGCCCGCAGCGCCTCGGGGTCGCCGTCGTTGCGCCCGAAGACGCCCACGAGCGCAAGGTGGTGCGCCTGGATCGGCGCCAGCGAGAACGGCGCGCAGTAGTCGCCCGCGTGCACCACCATGCCCACCCCCGCGGCCGTGAAGCGCGCCGCGAACTCCGCCACGGCATCGACGCGATCGTGGGTGTCGGCCAGCAAGCCGAGGCGCATCAGGCACTCCTCCAGTCGGGCGCCACGCGCTCGAGTCGCACCAGGTCGTCGAGCGACTCGCGCACCGTCGCCACGCCCCACTGCGAACCCTGCACGAGCACCTCGGCGGCGCGCGGCCGCGAGTTGTAGTTCGAGCTCATCGCGAAGCCGTACGCGCCGGCGTCGCGCACCGCCAGGAGCGTCCCCGGCGGCACGTCGGGCATCGTGCGGTCGACCGCCAGGAAGTCGCCGCTCTCGCACACCGGCCCGACCACGTCCACGGTGGTCGAGGGCTGCGTGACGGCGAGCACCGGCTCGATCGCGTGATGCGCCTCGTAGTGCGAGGGGCGCAGCAGGTCGTTCATCCCGGCGTCGGCGACCATGAACGCCTTGCGCCCGCTCGTCTTGCGGTAGAGCACCGTGGTCAGGAGCACCCCGGCCTGCGCCACCAGGTAGCGCCCCGGCTCGACGATGAGCTGCACGCCGGCATCGCCGAAGAGCGCGCCGAGGACGCGCGCGTAGCCCTCGAGGTCGGCGTGCGGCTCGCCGTCGGCATAGGCCACCGGGAAGCCGCCCCCCACGTCGACCCATCGCACCGTGTCGCAGCCGTCGGCGCGCACCTCGTCGAGCAGCGTGCGCAGCCGCCGCTGCGCCCCCTCGAACGCCGCCAGCTCGCCGATCTGCGAGCCGATGTGCATGTCGAGCCCCACCAGCGCCACGCCGGGCAGCGCCATGGCCTGGCGCGCCGCGTCTCGGGCGCGCGCCACGTCGATGCCGAACTTGCTCCCCGCCTCGCCGGTCGTGATGTACGCGTGCCCGGCCGTCGCATCATCCACGTTCGGGTTGATGCGCAGCGCCACGCGCGCCACGTCGCCGCGCGCCGCCGCCACCTCGCCCACCAGCGCCAGCTCCTGCTCGCTCTCGACGTTGATGAAGAGCACGCCGGCGTCGAGCGCGTGCTCGATGTCGGTGCGCGTCTTCCCCACCCCCGCAAAGACGATGTCCTCGCCGCGGAAGCCGGCCAGCCGCGCGCGATGCAGCTCGCCCGCCGAGACGATGTCGGCCCCCGCCCCCGCCTCTTGGAGCACGCGGAGCACGGCGAGGTTCGAGTTCGCCTTCACCGCGTAGTGGATCCGCACGGGGAGCGGCTGCAGCGCCTGCGCGAGCCGCGCATACGCGCCGCGGATCGCGGCCGACGAGTAGACGTACGTCGGCGTCCCCACGGCGTCGGCGATGGCGGCAAGCGGAACGTCCTCGCACCAGAGCGCCCCCGACTGCCGCCAGAACCCCTCGGTCAGTACGCCCTGGCCCATATCACCTCGTGCTTCGCCGGCTCACCGGTCACGAGGCACCGCGCGGGCGCCTCGGCCGAGCGGAACTCGGGATCGGGGATGCAGCGGATCGTCGCCTTCGTCTCCTCCTTCACGCGCGCCTCGACCGCGGGATCGCCGTTCCACCCCGCGTACACGAAGCCGCCCGGCCCCTCCATGATCTGCCGCAGCTCGTCGTAGCTCCGCACGTTCCGGTGGCTGTTCGCCTCCCGTCGCGCCGTCGCCGCCGCGAACAGGTCGCCCTGCATCGTGTCGAGCAGCGCGTGCACGGTGCCGAGCAGCCCGTCGAGCGACACCACCTGCTTGGCGCGCGTGTCGCGGCGCACCAGCACGCACTGGTTGCTCGCCACGTCGCGCGGGCCGATCTCCAGCCGCAGCGGGACGCCCTTCAGCTCCCAGTGGTAGTACTTGGCGCCGGGCTTCACACCGTCGCGCGCGTCGATGTGCACCGACACGCGATCCTCAAGGCCGCGCTCGCGCCCGCCGATTTCGGCGCGGATCCGCTCGGCCACCTCGAGCACCTGCGCGCGCTCCTCGTCCTTGCGGTAGATCGGGACGATCACCACCTCCACCGGCGCCAGCTTCGGCGGGCAGACCAGCCCGTTGTCGTCGCCGTGCGTCATGATCAGCCCCCCGATCATGCGGGTGCTCACCCCCCAGCTCGTGTTCCAGGCGTGCTCGATCGTCCCGGCCTCGCTCTGGAAGGTGAGGTCGAAGGCCTTCGCGAAGTTCTGCCCCAGGTTGTGCGAGGTCCCCGCCTGCAGCGCGCGGTTGTCCTGCATCATCGCCTCGCACGCGTAGGTGCGCAGCGCGCCGGCGAACTTCTCGCTCTCGCTCTTCTGCCCCGTCACCACCGGCATCGCCATCCACTCCTCCATGAAGCGGCGGTAGACGCCCACGCGTGCGCATCTCCCAGCGGACCACGTTCGCCCACTGGTTGTAGAGGAACGGCAGGTCGCGGTAGCTCTGCAGCCACTTCGCGAACATGTGGTAGATGATCGTCTCGCTCGTCGGGCGGACGACCAGCGGCTCCTCCAGCTTCTCGCCGCCGCCGTGCGTGACGACCGCCGTCTCGGGGGCGAAGCCCTCGACGTGCTGCGCTTCCTTGCGCAGGAAGCTCTCGGGGATGAAGAGCGGGAAGTAGGCGTTGCGCACCCCCGTCGCCTTGAACATCGCGTCCAGCGCGCGCTGCATCCGCTCCCAGATCCCGTAGCCGTCGGGGCGGATGACCATGCAGCCGCGCACCGGCGAGTAGTCGGCGAGCTCCGCGCGCAGCACCAGGTCGGTGTACCAGGCGCTGAAGTCCTCGGCCCTGGCGGTCAGCTTCTTCTCGTCGCTCATGCGTTACCCGTGTGCGGCGTCGCGCCGCAGGTTGTCCCACAGCGTCCCTTCACCCCGTTCCACCGCGCCCAGCGCGTCGTCGAGCTGCGCCGCGTCGAGCGTCGTCGCCTCGCCCGACGGCCACGCCAGCACGCGCGCCGAGCCGTCGGCGCGCAGCACCAGTGCGCCGCGCGCCCCCGCCTTCTCGGCCGCCTGCAGCTGCTTCTGCACCTTCTGCGCACGCAGCGCGTACTCCACGCGCGCGCCGCCCCGGCGCAGCATCCCCGCCACCGCGCGCACGCGCACCGGTGCCACGCCCTCGTCGCCGGCCACCCACCACTCCACCGCGCTCGCACCGGCCGGCAGCAGCCCGCGATCGCGCAGCAGCTCCGCCAGCACCACGTCGCCCCAGCCGAAGCCGATCGCCGGCATGTCCACGCCGCCCAGCGACTGCAGCAGCGTGTCGTAGCGGCCACCGCCGGCCACCGCCCGCAGCTCACCCTTGCTGTCGAACACCTCGAACACGAGCCCCGTGTAGTACGCGAGCCCGCGCACGATCGTGAGGTCGACGCGCACCCACGGCGCGACGTCCGTGCCGATGAGCGCCTGCACCTGTGCCAGCGTCTCGTCGAGCGCCGCGAGGCGCGCCGCGCCCTCCTCGCCCTGCAGCAGGGCCCGGAGCGCGTCCGCGCCACGCGCGCCCGTGTCGCGGACCAGCGCGAGCAGCGCATCGACCTGCGACGCGGTGACGCCCGCCGCCGCCAGCGCCGCCCGCGAGTCGTCGGGTGGCGTGCGTTCCAGCTTGTCGAGCACCGCGTACACCGCCGGCACGCTCGCCTCGCCGATGCCCAGCGCCGCGAGGATCACGTTGAGCAGCCGTCGATCGGAGAGCCGCACGCGCACGTCGTCGCTCGTGAGCCCGAACTCGCGCAGGATGTCGATCACCAGCGCCAGCACCTCGGCGTCGGCCGCACTCCCCGCCTCGCCGAACAGGTCGCAGTTCAGCTGGAAGTGCTCGCGCAGCCGCCCGCGTTGCGCCCGCTCGTAGCGGAAGAGCTGCGGCACGCTGAACCAGCGCACCGGGATGCGCAGCGATCGCGCCTGCTCGGCCACCATGCGCGCCACCGTGGGCGTCATCTCCGGCCGCAGCGCGACCTCGCGACCGCCCTTGTCGGTGAAGGCGTAGAGCTGCTCCACGATCTCCGCGCCGCTCTTGCGCGTGTAGAGCTCGAGCGGCTCGAGCGGCGGGCCGTCGTACTCCTGGAAGCCGTAGCGAGCCGCCACGCGCCGCCAGGTGGCGAAGATGTGCGCCCGCTCGGCGAATCTGTCCGGGGGGAACTCGCGGAAGCCGTTGAGCGGGCGGATCGATGACATCCCCCCAAACTACCGGGACAGCGGATCGATCCCAAGCGCGGCCATCGCATCGCCGACCGTGTGGAAGGAGCCCGTCACCAGCACCGTCGCGCACGAGGCGTGCGCCGCCGCGAGCGCCGCCGCGAGCGACGGCTCGCTCACCACCGTGGCGCGGCTGCCCACGGCGTGCGCCGCGCGCCCCGCCTCGGCGAGGTCCCAGCGCCGACCCGGCGGCGCCGTCGGCGCCTCGGTCAGCCAGCAGTGGTCCAGGTGCGGCAGGAGCGCGCCGAGCATGCGCGGCCAGTCCTTGTCGCGCAGCACGCAGATCACCGCGCCCACCGGTGACGGCGGTGCGCTCGCCCGCAGCGACTGCACCACCGTCGCCGCCCCCTCCGCATTGTGCGCCACGTCGAAGAGCCAGGGCCCGGTGCGCTGGAAGCGCCCGGCCAGCCGCACGGTCCCAAGGGCTCGCGCCGCCACGTCGCGCTCGAGGCGCCACCGGTCGCCGGCCGCATCGAGCATCGCCAGCGCGGTGATCGCGTTGCGCGCCTGGTGCGCGCCAAGGAGCGGCGTGTGCCACGCGACCGCCGGCTCGCCGCGCGGCGCCGCGGTGAAGCGCGTCCCGTCGGCGTCGACGGTGATGTCCTGCACGCGCCACGCCGACCGTGTCGGGATCACCGGCGATGCACCCCGCGCCTCGGCATGCGCGTGCAGCACCGCCGCGATCGCCGGATCGGGCTCGCCGAGCACGCACGGGCGCGACGGCTTCGCGATCCCCGCCTTCTCGGCCGCGATCTGCCCCAGCGTCGTCCCCAGGAACTCCATGTGATCCCAGCCGATCCCGGTGATCCCCGCCGCCACCGGATCGACCACGTTCGTCGCGTCGAGGCGGCCGCCCAGCCCCACTTCGATCACCGAGACATCGACGTCCGCCCGCGCGAGCAGGTCGAACGCCATCACCGTCGTGACCTCGAAGAAGGTCGCCCCGGTGCGATCGATCAGCGCGCGATGCCGGTCGAGCCATGCGAGGATCTCGTCCTCGCCCGCCGGCACGCCCTGCACGAGGATGCGTTCACGGAAGTCGACGAGGTGCGGCGACGTGTAGCGCCCGACGCGGTGGCCGCCCGCCCGCAGCAATGCATCGAGCGTGGCGCAGGTGCTCCCCTTCCCGTTGGTTCCCGCGACATGAAAGACCGGCACCGCGCGATGCGGCGCGCCGAGCGCATCGAGCATCGCCTGCACGCGCCCGAGGCCGAGACGCACGCCATGGGTGGTGCGGCGGAACAGCGCGTCGATCGCCGCCTGGTACCGTGGCGACCCCCGCGTGACGGGGGCGTCGCTCAGGCCGCGGACCAGCCGGATGCGGCCGGCTTCCCCGTCATGTGGCGGAGCAGGCGCCCGACGGTCGCCTTGAGCTCGTGGCGATGCACCACGGCATCGAGCATCCCGTGCTCGAGCAGGAACTCCGCCGTCTGGAACCCCTCGGGGAGATCCTGCCCGATCGTCTGCTTGATGACGCGCGGTCCCGCGAAGCCGATCACCGCACCCGGTTCGGCGATGATCGCATCGCCCAGCATCGCGTAGCTCGCGCTCACGCCGCCGGTGGTCGGGTTGGTGAGGATCGAGATGTACGGGATGCGACGTGCGGCGAGCATCGAGAGCATCGCCGACACCTTGGCCATCTGCATCAGCGAGAGCACGCCTTCCTGCATGCGCGCGCCGCCCGAGGCCGAGAGGATCACCAGCGGGAACTTCTTCTCGAGCGACTTCTGGCCGAGTCGCGCCAGCTTCTCGCCCACCACGCTTCCCATCGATCCACCCATGAAGGCGAAGTCCATCGCCCCCACGTTGAGCGGCATGCCGGCGAGCGTCCCGCTGGCCGTCACCACCGCGTCCTGGTCACCGGCATTGGCGATCGACTTCTTGAGCCGCGCCGGGTACTCCGGGAAGCCGAGCGGGTCGGTCGACCGCAGGTCGGTCTCCGTCTCGACGATCGACTCCTCGTCGAGCAGGATGCTCACGTAGTCGATGGCCCGGATGCGCCGGTGGTAGTCGCAGTTCGGGCACACGTTGAGGTTCCGCTCGAACGTCTCGCGGATGTCGGTGTGCCCGCACGCCTCGCACTTGATCCACGCGTCGCGCGGGATCTCGAGCTTCTCGCGCCGCGGCTGGCGGGGCTTCTTGTCCTTGCGGAACCAGGCCATCACCAAATGTCGCACCGGTGATGCGACCGGTGCAACGGCAGCCCCGAGCATTTCCCGCTGCGGCCGCCCTACCGGGCGAGGAGGTCCCCCTGCCCCCGCCCTTCGCGGGCGATGAGCAGCAGCATCCCGATGGCCAGCCAGCTGGCGAGCATGAAGCTCCCGCCGTAGCTGAAGAAGGGGAGCGGGATCCCGGTGATCGGCATCAGGTTGAGCGTCATGCCCACGTTCTCGACCACGTGCACCAGCCAGCTCGCCAGCAGGCCGAAGGCGATCAGGCTCGCGTAGGCGTCGTTGGCACGCGTCGCGACGCGCACGATGCGCAGGAAGAGGAAGAGGAACAGCGAGAGCGCGAGCGCCACGCCGATGAAGCCGAGCTCCTCGCCCACCACCGCGAAGATGAAGTCGGTCTGCTGCTCCGGCAGGAAGGCGAGCCGCTTCTGCGTACCCAGGGTGAAGCCCTTCCCGACCCAGCCGCCGGAGCCGATCGCCACCTGCGACTGGATCACGTGGTAGCCGCTGGCCTTCGCGTCGATGCTCGGGTCGAGGAAGACGAGGAGCCGCTTCTGCTGGTAGGGT
>JALOPO010000202.1 GCA_025453855.1 Gemmatimonadaceae bacterium | reverse complement strand
GAGGACGACGCCGAGCATGATCGTGGCGAAGGTCGCCAGGCGCACCGCCTCGAACGTGGGGCCGGCGAAGGCCACCGCGCCGGCCCAGATGGCGGCCACGCCTGCCTCCACGAGCGGGTAGCGCGCCGAGATCGCGAGGCGGCACCCCGCGCACTTGCCCCCCAGCCGCAGCCAGCCGAGCACCGGGACGTTCTCGTGCCAGCGGATCGCGCGCTCGCAGCGCGGGCAGGCGCTGGCCGGCCGCACGACGCTCCGCCCCGCGGGCCAGCGCGCCACGCAGACGTTGAGGAAGGACCCGAAGCAGGCGCCCGCGATGGTCGCGAGGACGAGGGCGTAGAGCACGGGGTCGAGGGGGCTCATGGACGGAGGGCGTACAGGAGGATGCCGGTGGCGACGGCGACGTTCAACGAGTCGACCACCGGAGCGATGGGGAGGGCGACGAGGCGCGCGCAGTGCGCGCGCACGCCGGGGGTGAGCCCGGCCCCCTCGTTCCCCACCGCGAGGGCGAGTGTCGGCGGGGCGGCCGCGCTCCCCACGTCGTCACCCTGCGCGTCGGCGCCCCAGAGCGGGATGCCGCGCGCCGCGAGGAACGCCGCGAGGGCGTCCACGGTAGTGACGAGGGTCGGGTGGGTGAACGAGGCGCCCATCGCGCTCCTGACGACTTTCGCGTTCCAGAGGTCAACCGTGCCGGGCAGTGCGATGGTCGCCGAGACGCCGAGGGCCGCCGCCGTCCGGAGGATGGTGCCGGCGTTCCCGGGGTCCTGGACGGCGTCGAGGACGAGCAGGCGCGCGGCGGACGGCGGCAGGGCGTCGAGGGCCGTTGCCGGGGTCCGGGCGATGGCGAGCACCCCCTGCGGTGCCTCGGTGCCGGCGGCGCTCGCGAAGTCGCGCGCATCGGCGGTCGCGATCGCGATGCCCCGCGCCTCGGCGGCCGCGGCCAGCGCGGCGACGCGCGGCGACGCCGTGGCCCCTGCCTCGAGCAGCACGCCATCGACGTCGATCGGGCTGCGGAGCAGCTCCTCGACGGTGCGCACCCCTTCGGCGACGAAGCGGGCGCGTTCCTCCCGCGCCTTGCGGTGCTGCAGGGCGCGGGCTACGGTCACCAGCTTCATCGCCGCCCCCGGGGCGGCTCGTCCGGACACAGGAGCGAGTGCATGCGCGTGAAGATGTTCGCGGCGGTCATCACCGCGTCAGTGGGGCTGGGGGCGTGCGCCCGCATCTCGACGCAGCAGGAGGCGCAGATGGGGCAGAACTATGCGCAGCAGATCAATGCGCAGCTCCCCATCATCCGCGACGCCGAGGCGAACGCGTACATCAACCGCCTCGGCGACTCGCTGGCGGTGCTCGTCGACACGCAGGGGCGGAACTGGCAGTTCTTCCTCGTCGACGATCCCGAGGTGAACGCGTTCGCGGTGCCGGGCGGGTACATCTACGTGAACAAGGGGCTCGTGCTGCGGGCGCAGACGCTCTCGCAGCTGGCGGGCGTGGTGGGGCACGAGATCGCGCACGTCACGCAGCGCCACAGCGTGCAGCAGATGGAGAAGCAGCAGGGGATCGGCATCGGCGCGACGCTGGTCTGCATCTGGCAGCCCAGCTTCTGCCAGCAGGGGGGCGGCGACCTGCTCAACCTTGGCGCGACGGCGGCGATGGCGAAGTTCTCGCGCAACGACGAGACGGAGGCGGACCGCGAGGGGCTCAAGTACATCGTGCGCGCCGGCCTCGACCCGAACGGGATGCCGGAGATGTTCGAGATCCTGCTCGCCGAGCGGCGCTCGCGCGGCGGTGGCGGTGGCGGCTTCCTCGCGTCGCATCCGATGGAGGAGGACCGGATCCGCAACACGCGCGCGATGATCCAGCAGCTCCCGCCCGACCAGCGGAGCGGGACGCGCGATTCGGAGGCGTTCCAGCGCTTCAAGGCGCGCCTGGCCGCGCTGCCGCCGACGCCGCGCCCGCGCTGATCGACGAGGCGACGCGTCGCCGCCGGTGCGTCGCGCACGCGGCCTCGCGAAGGTGTCGCGCATGCCCTTGCCCACCCCGGTGGGCAGGGGCATACTCGTGCTCGGCACCCGCGGCGGTCACCGTCGCGGCGGAACCGTCGGCACGCGTCACGGCGCGCACGCATTCGTCCCGTGCGCTTTCTTTAGTGATGCGCGCGCCGCGGCGCGTCCACCCGAGCCCGAGTCATGACGTCTGCCCCGCCCCCGCCGCCCGGCATGTCGGCCAGCCAGCGCACGCTGCTGCTGCGCATCGCCGGCCTGGCCCTGCTGGCGCACGTGATCGCGCACGTGCTCTCGTCGATCGCCTTCGCGACCTTCCTCGCGCCGCCGATGCCGGCCTGGCTGGCCGAGCCGTTCAACGCGAAGGTCTACGCGTTCGGCATGCACTGGGGCGGCCAGGGGACGGTCGTCCTCGGCGCCATCGCCGGCTTCTGCTTCTGCGCGGCGATGATCGGGATGCGGCCGACGCTCATCGTCGGCGCGCTCGCCTTCTTCCTCTCGCTCGGCGCCGAGCTGGCGGGGACGTTCACCGGGCTCCCGTTCGGCGTCTACTACTACACGCAGGCGCTCGGCTACAAGATCCTCGACCTCGTCCCGTACAACATCCCCACGTCGTGGTTCTACATGCTGGTGGCGTGCATGGGGATGTGCGGCCGGCTCCTCCCCGGCACCGATGATTCGACGAGCCGCTGGTGGTGGGCCTTCGTCTGCGGGCTGCTGCTCACCGCATGGGACGTCGTGATGGACCCGGCGATGGTGAAGACGGCGCACTGGCTCTGGAACGTTCCGGACCTGTCGGGCGAGTCGGCGTTCGTGCGCTTCATCGGCGAGCCGATCTTCTACGGCATGCCGATCACCAACTGGCTCGGCTGGCTCCTCACCGGGACGCTGGTCGCGCGCGCGATGCTCGTCGTCGTGCCGCCGAGCACCTGGGCGCGGCAGCTGTCGCACTCCGACATCCCGCTCGTGCTCTACGCGGTGAACGGCCTGCTCGCGTTCGCGATCTGCTTCCGCCAGGGGATGGTGCCGGCGGGGCTGCTCGGGCTGGTGACGATGGGGCTCCCGCTCTGGCTGTCGTGGCGTGCGGGACGCCGGCCGGCGCCGATCCCGGCGCGCGCCAGGCTCGGCACCGCGCCCATCGCCACCGCCGGCGACTGACCTCGATCCACGGCGCCGTGCTCCCTGCGCGGCGCCGTCCTCGTCTTCCCCCGTCCCATTCGCGCTCGCATGCGCATCGTCGTCATCGGCAGCGGCTTCGGCGGTCTCGCCGCAGCCATCCGGCTCCAGGCCCAGGGCCACGACGTCACGATCGTGGAGAAGCTCGACAAGGCGGGCGGTCGCGCCTACGTCTTCGAGCGTGACGGCTTCACCTTCGATGCCGGTCCCACGATCGTCACCGCGCCGTGGCTCCTCGACGCGATCTTCGCGAGCGCCGGCGCGCGCACCGCCGACTACGTGACGCTCGTGCAGTGCGATCCGTTCTACAACGTCCGCTTCCAGGACGGGTCGGTCTTCCGCTACAACGCCGATCTCGACGCGCTGCGTGCGCAGGTGGCGCGCTTCGAGCCGCGCGACGTCGAGGGCTTCGAGCGCTTCCGCCGCGACGCGAAGGCGATCTGCGAGGCAGGGATGGCGCTCATCGACGTCCCGCTCGACACCATCGGGTCGATGCTCAAGGTGGCCCCCGCGCTGGCGCGGCTCCGCGCCGACCGCTCGGTGGCGCAGCTCGCGGCGCACCACCTGCGCGACCCGCGGCTGCAGCAGGTGTTCAGCTTCCACCCGCTGCTGGTGGGCGGCAACCCGTTCGCGGCGAGCGCGATGTACGCGCTCATCCACTACCTCGAGCAGCAGTGGGGCGTCTGGTTCGCGATGGGGGGCACCGGCGCGCTCGTGCGCGGCCTCGTGCGCTGCTTCGAGGAGCTGGGCGGGACGATCCGTTACGGCGCGGAAGTGGCCGAGATCACGCTCACGCCCGACCTGACGCGCGCCACCGGTGTCCGCCTCGTGGACGGGACGCACCTCGCGGGCGATCACGTCGTCTGCAACGGCGACGTGTCGCAGGCGCATCGCGCGCTCCTCCCGGCGGCGGCGCGGCGCCACATGACCGACGCGCGCATCGACCGCTTCCGTCACTCGATGTCGCTGTTCGTGATCTACTTCGGCACGAACCGCCGCTACGAGGAGCTCGCGCACCACGAGATCCTCCTCGGGCCGCGCTACAAGGGGCTGCTCTCCGACATCTTCGACCGCAAGGTGCTGAGCGACGACTTCTCGCTCTACCTGCACCGCCCCACCGCCACCGATCCCTCGCTCGCCCCGCCGGGGCACGATGCCTTCTACGTGCTCTCGCCGGTGCCGAACCTGGCCGGCGACGTGGACTGGGAGGCGGTGGGGCCGCGAGCATCGCATCGACCCGCGCTACTTCCGCGACACGCTCAACAGCCACCTCGGCGCGGCGTTCGGCCCCGAACCGACGCTCTTCCAGAGCGGCTACTTCCGGCCGCACGTGAAGAGCCGCGACGTGCAGGCGCTCTGGTTCTGCGGCGCCGGTCCGCATCCGGGTGCAGGGCTGCCGGGCGTGATGGCGAGCGGGAAGATCGTCGCCGACTTCATCGGCGAGGCGAGTGGCGGGCGCCGGCGCGTCCCGGGCGGGCGCGGCGTGGACGCGCCGCCGCTGCCGATCTCGCCGGCGGCGCTCGCCACACGCTGAGCCACGACGCGGCGCCACGGCGATGCTGCACGATCTCTTCCGCGTGCTCGTCTGGGGGCACCTCGTCACCGGCTCGGTGGGGCTGGTGCTGTTCTGGGTGGCGGTGGCGACGCGCAAGGGCGGGCGCGCCCACACGCGATGGGGGCTCATCTTCGTCTACGCGCTGCTGGTCACCGGCTGCCTCGCGCTCGGCATGAGCAGCCTCACGCTCCTCTCGCCCTACGGCACGCACCCCGACTTCGCCGCCCACCCGATCTGGCGCGACGAGGCGCTCACGCGGGGCCTCTTCGGCTGGATGATGCAGTACCTCGCGGTGCTCACGCTCTCGCTCGTCTGGCACGGCTGGGGCGCGGCGCGCAACAAGACAGCGCACGTGCGCGACCGCAACCTGCTCAACGTGGGGCTGCAGCTGCTGGTGATCGTCTGTGCGCTGAACGTCGCGTGGCATGGCTGGACGCTGCGCCAGCCGACGATGCTCGGCATCTCGGTGGTGGGGCTGGCGAGCGGCGGCACCAACCTGTGGTACGCCTTCACGCCCGCGCCGAAGCTCTTCAGCTACATGTACGAGCACGCCAAGGCGCTCGTGGGGGCGGCGATCAGCGCCTACACCGCCTTCCTCGCCTTCGGCCTCGTGCGCGCGATGCCCGACCACGCCTTCAACCCCGTGCTCTGGGCGATGCCGTGCACGATCGGGCTGGCGATCATCATCTGGCACCAGGTGCGCATCGCGCGGCTCCGCGGGCGCGCGCTCGCGGCGCAACGCGCGACGGTCAGTCGCGGCGCCGGTGCACCCGCACCCGGATCTCCGTTGCCGGGCGCGTCGTGAGGCGCGCGATCGGGCGCACCGCCGCCGGGTCGAGCGCCTCCACGTCGTAGCGCCGCACGAAACGCGCGAGGATCATCGTCGCCTCGAGCGTGGCGAAGGCGGCACCGACGCAGATGCGCGGCCCGATGCCGAACGGGATGTAGGCGCCCGGCGGCACCTGCTGCTCGCGCTCCGGCGCCCAGCGGTCGGGGTCGAAGCGATCGGGGTTGGCCCAGATCCGCTCGTGCCGGTGGATCGTCCACGGCGCGATCATGACCATCGTGCCGCGACGCACCGCGCGGCCGCCGATCTCGGTGTCGCGCGCCGCGACGCGCGGGATGAAGGTGATCGGCGGGTAGAGGCGCATCGTCTCGCGGAAGACGTTGCGCACGAAGGCGAGGCGCTTGGCGTGCTCGAACTCCACGGGGCCATCGCCGCAGAGCGCGTCGACCTCGGCCCGCATGCGCGTGACGAGCGACGGGCGCTGGCTCATGATGAAGGCGCACCAGGTGAGCACGCTGGCCGTCGTCTCGTGGCCGGCGAGGAAGAAGACGCCGATCTGGTCGATGAGCTCCTCGCGCGTGAACCCCTCCCCCGTCTCCGGGTCGCGCGCGGTGATCGTCGCGCCGACGATGTCGTCGAGCTGGTCGTCGCCCATCGCGAGCCGCGGGGCGAGGAGCTCGTCGACGCGCTGCCGGATGAGGCGGCACGCCTCGAGCACGCGCGGCGGCTGCGGGACCTCGGCCCACGGCTTCCCCACGAGGAGCTGCACGAGGTCCACGTTCGAGACGTGGCGCTCGAACTCCACGAAGGCGTGGAAGACCTCGCGCGCCGTGCCGCCGGCGAGCGTCTGCGAGAAGATCGTGCGACAGATCACGTCGGCGGTCACCGAGGCCATCGCGGCGTCGAGCGAGAGCGGCGCCCCCGACGCGGCCTGCGCGTCGAGCCACGCCTCGTGGTCGTCGACGGCGGCCACCATCGCCGGGTACGAGCGGTGCACGCGCATGTGCGAGAACGCCGGGTCGATCATCCGGCGCTGGTGCCGCCACCGCTCGCCGCTCGAGACGAAGATCGAGTCGCCCACCAGCGGCTGCAGCGCGCCGACCATCAGGTCGTTCTTGGGGAAGATCTCCTCGGCGTCGAGCATGATGCGGTGCACGAGCGCCGGCTCGTTCACGTAGAGCACGCCGCGCCGCGCCGCGAGCGCGAGCAGCGGCTCGGTGTACGCCTCGCGCGGGACGAGCGAGAGGAGGTCGCGCTCGCCGCGCACGAGCGCGCGCAGCAGGGCGCGCACCGGCGACGTGGGGACCGGCGCGGGTGGGCGATAGAGCGCCTCGGCACCGGCATCCGGGAGGGCGAGCGTCGTCACGACAGCGGGATGACGGGGAACGCCGTCAGCGGAGCGGCTGCGGCATGGGGAACTTCACCGCGTGCTTGCGGAAGTTGAGTGCGGTGGAGCGCAGTGCATCGGTGACCACGAAGCAGATCGGGATCTCCGGCTCGGCATCGGTGACCACGGTGGCCGAGACATGATCGCGCGTCGCACGCCCGGCGTGTCGCCGCGGAAGCGCTGCCGCACGCCGTGCTGCGCGAGGAGCGCCACGATGGCGTCCTGCGCGGCATGCGACGTGGCGGCGAAGATGCGCGAGCCGTTGTCGGGGAACGGGAAGAGGTTGCGCCCGCACGCCGCGAAAACGAGCCAGACGAGCACCAGGCCGACGAGTGCGAGCAGCCAGACCGGCACGAACACGCGATGGAGCTCCCGGGTTGGGGTGACGCATGCAATATGGCCGACGTGCGCGATCGGCTGAACGCCCCGTCACCGTCGGGCTCCGGGCACGCGACCGTGCGACCATGCCGCCGTCCATGGCCACCCGGCACGTCGCCGCCCGCGCGCCCCGTGTCACTACCTTCCCGCCATGACGATGCCCATCGCGTTGACGATCGCCGGCTCCGATTCGGGGGGCGGCGCGGGAATCCAGGCGGACCTCAAGAGCTTCCAGCGGTTCGGCGTCTTCGGGACGTCGGTGGTGACGGCGATCACGGCGCAGAACACGCGCGGCGTGACGGCGTGGCAGGCGGTGTCGCCCGTGCTCGTCGCACAGCAGGCCGACGCGGTGGCGACCGACCTGCGCCCCGCCGCCGTGAAGAGCGGGATGCTCGGCGATGCGGTCACCGTAGGCGCCGTCGCCGATGCACTCGAGCGCCACGCCCTCGCGCCGTACGTCCTCGACCCGGTCATGGTCGCGACCTCCGGCGACCTCCTGCTCGAGCGCGACGCCGTGCAGGCGATCGTCGCGCGCCTCGTCCCGCGCGCCACGCTCGTCACGCCGAACCTCGACGAGGCGGCGATCCTGGTCGGCGAACCGG
The DNA here is from genome assembly GCA_025453855.1 of Gemmatimonadaceae bacterium. GTDB lineage: Bacteria > Gemmatimonadota > Gemmatimonadetes > Gemmatimonadales > Gemmatimonadaceae > JALOPO01. The sequence continues at coordinate 342 of JALOPO010000202.1, read as the reverse complement.
TGCGCGACGTCGCCGCGATGGAGCGCGCCGGTCGCCATCTCGTCGAGTCGCTCGGCGCGGCGGCCGCGCTCGTGAAGGGCGGGCATCTCACCGGTGACACCACCACCGACGTCCTCGTCGATGCGGCCGGCGTGCTGCACGTCACGCACGCGCGCATCGCCACCACGTCGCTGCACGGCACCGGCTGCACCCTGTCGGCCGCGATCACGGCCAACCTCGCGCTCGGCCTCGCACTCCGCGACGCCGTGCACATCGCGCTCGACTACGTGCACCGCGCGATCGCCAGCGCGCCCGGGCTCGGGTCCGGACACGGACCGCTCGAGCATCGCGCCTGATCGGGTG
>JALOPO010000201.1 GCA_025453855.1 Gemmatimonadaceae bacterium | reverse complement strand
CGACGCTGGCGGCGCTCACCCCGCGCCAGCGCGCCGCGCAGCTCGTGCACGCGTGGATCGTGGGCGACTACGAGAGCACCACCGACAGCGCCTTCGCCACCACCGCCGCCTGGGTGCGGGACGACGGGATCGGTGGCGTGATCATGAGCGTCGGCTCGCCGGTGGAGGTGGCGGTGAAGGTGAACGCGCTCCAGGCGCTGGCGCGCGTGCCGCTGCTCATCTCGGCCGACATCGAGCCCTCGCTCGGCCGCCTCGAGGGGGGCGTCTACCTGCCGAGCATGATCCGTGGCGGGAGCGCGACGGTGATCCCGACGGCGATGGCGATCGGCGCCACGGGTGACACGGCGCTCGCCTACGCGGCGGGACGCATCACCGGGCTCGAATCGCGGGCGGTGGGGATCCACATCACGTACGCGCCGGTGACCGACGTGAACGTGAACCCGGCCAACCCGGTGATCAACGTGCGGTCGTTCGGCGAGGCGCCGGGGGCGGTGGCGGCGCTCGGGGCGGCGTTCGTGCGCGGCGTGCAGGACGGCGGCGCGGTGGCGACGGCCAAGCACTTTCCCGGTCACGGCGACACCGACACCGACTCGCACAACGCGCTCCCCGTGCTGCGGCTCACGCGCGCGCGGCTCGACTCGGTGGAGCTGCGCCCGTTCCGCGCGGCGATCGAGGCCGGCGTGGCGAGCGTGATGAGCGCGCACATCGCACTTCCCACGTGGCTCGGCGACGACGTGCCGGCGACGCTGCAGCCGCGCGTGCTCACGGGGCTGCTGCGCGACTCGCTCGGCTTCCGCGGGCTGGTGATCACCGATGCGCTCACCATGGACGGCGTGGCGCGCCAGTTCACGCAGGCCGACATCGCGATCCGCGCGGTGCGGGCAGGGGCCGACGTGCTTCTCAAGCCCGCCGACGTGCCGCCGGTGATCACCGCGCTGACGGCCGAGATGACGCGCGATCCCGCGTTCGCGGCGCGCGTGACCGAGGCGGCGCGCCGGAACCTGGCGCTCAAGGCGCGGCTCGGGCTGCAGCGCGGGGCGCAGGTCTCGCTCGACACGCTGCGCGCCGTCGTGGGGCGCGCCGAGCATCGCGCGATCGCGCAGCGGATCGCGGACCGGAGCGTGACGCTGCTGCGGGACGATGGCGCGCTGCCGATGCGCGGTGCCGCACCGATGACGGTCGTGACCTACGCGGCCGCGGCGGAGAACACCGCGGGCGACGCGTTCGCCGCCGAGCTGCGGCGCGCGACCGGGGCGACGATCCGGCGCGTGCGCGTGACGCCGCAGACGACGCGTGCGGAGCTCGACTCCATCGCGACGGCGAGCGCCGGGACGCGGCTGGTGGTTCTCACCGCCGTGCGACGCGTGGAAGGGGCCGGCCGGACGGCGATCGTGCCGACCTTCGCCGACTGGGTACAGGCGCAGGTGCCGGCGCGGGCGCCCCTGGTGGTGGCGACGGGGAACCCGTACGTCATCGGCCAGTTTCCGGCGGTGCGGCGCTACCTCGTGACGTACAGCGTGGGTGTGGCGCCCGAGCGCGCGGCGGCGCGCGCGATCGCCGGCACGCAGCCGATCACGGGGCGGTCGCCGGTCTCGTTGCCGGGACAGTTCATGCGGGGCGACGGGGTGCAGCGATGAGGGGTGCGTGGCGGCTGGTCGTCTGCGCGCTCGCCGTGACCGGCGTGGTGTCCACCGCCGATGCGCAGCGGTCGTCGGTGCGTGCCGCGCGCGGCGCCCGCGTGGCCGCGCGCGTCCGTGACACGGTACAGGCGGTTCTCGATCGCGCGCTCGCCGACAGCGCCTTCCCGGGTGCGATCGCGGTCGTCGGCTCGCGGCGCGGCGCGATGGCGACGGTGGCCGTCGGACGGCTCGACGCACGCGACGGGACCGTGCCCGACCTGCACACGCGCTGGGATCTCGCGTCGCTCACCAAGGTGGTCGGGACGACGACGATGGTGATGCAGCTCGTCGACGAGGGGCGCATCGCGCTCGACACGCCGCTCGTGCGCTACCTGCCCGCATGGCGCGGCGAGCGCGCCGATCGCATCACGGTCCGGCAGCTGCTCACGCATGCGAGCGGGCTCCCGGCGTGGCGCTCGTTCCACAAGGATGCGGATGACGCGGCCGAGGCGCGCGCGCAGCTGCTGCTCGTGTCGCCGGAGGCGGCACCCGGCACGCGCTACGTGTACAGCGACATCGGCTTCCTCCTCCTCGGTCGCCTCGTGGAGACGATGACCGCGATGCGCCTCGACAGCGCCTTCGCGGCGCGCGTGGCGCGCCCGCTCGGCCTCACCGAGAGCGGCTACCTCCCCGCCTACGAGCTGCGACCCGTGGTCGCGCCGACCGAGTTCGATTCGTGGCGGCAGCGGCAGGTGCGCGGCGAGGTGCACGACGAGAACGCCTTCCGCTTCGGCGGCGTGGCGGGGCATGCGGGGCTCTTCGCCAGCGCGCACGATCTCGCGCGCCTGGCGCAGCTGCTCCTCGGCGGCGGGTCGCTCGGTGGCACGCGGCTGGTGCGCGCGGCGACGCTCCGCGAGTTCACGCGCGTGCAGGACACGCTGGTGAGCCGGCGCGCGCTGGGCTGGGAGACGCCGACGGGGGGCAACTCGGCCGGGACGCGGCTCTCGTCGCGCGCGTTCGGGCACACCGGCTTCACCGGCACCTCGCTGTGGATCGACCCGCAGCGCGACGTCTTCATCCTGCTGCTCACGAATCGCGTGAACCCGAGTCGCGAGAACCGCCGCATCGGCGGCGTCCGCACCGCCCTCGCCGACGCCGTCATCGGCGCGCTCGAGGGCCCCCGCACGCCCACCACCAGCGCACGACTGCCATGACCCTCACGTTCGTGGACTGGGCGATCGTCGTCGCGTACTTCGCCCTCTCGACCGCCATCGGCTTCCTCTTCACCAAGCGTGGCGGGGAGAGCATGGAGGAGTACTTCCTGTCGGGGCGGCAGGTGCCGTGGTGGCTGGCCGGCGCGGCGATGGTGGCGACGACCTTCGCCGCCGACACGCCGCTGGTGGTGACGGGGCTGGTGGCGAGCCGCGGCGTGGCCGGCAACTGGATCTGGTGGAACATGGTGATGAGCGGGATGCTCACCGTGTTCTTCTTCGCGCGGCTCTGGCGGCGCGCGAACGTGATGACCGACGTGGAGTTCGCGGAGATCCGCTATGCCGGCAGGCCGGCGGCCTTCCTGCGCGGTTTTCGTGCCGTCTACCTGGGCGTGGCGATCAACCTGATCATCATGGGGTGGGTGACGCGCGCGATGATCAAGATCCTCACCATCTCGCTCGGCATCTCGCCGATCGCGGCGGTGGCGCTCTGCTTCGTGGTGACGGTCGCCTACTCGGTGGCGGCGGGGCTCTGGGCGGTGCTCTGGACCGACCTGGTGCAGTTCGTGATCAAGATGAGCGCGGTGATCGTGCTCGCCGTGTACGCGGTGCAGAAGGTGGGGGGGATGGAGGCGCTCAAGGTGGGCGTCGCGAAGCACTTCGGGAGCGAGACGGCGGCGTTGAGCGTGCTCCCGGTCAAGTTCGGCGCGGGCGGGATCGAGGCGTACGCGTGGATGCCGCTGCTCGCGCTCACCGTCTTCCTGAGCATGCAGTGGTGGGCGGCGTACTATCCCGGCGCCGAACCGGGGGGCGGCGGCTACGTGGCGCAGCGCATCTTCAGCGCGAAGTCGGAGCGCGACGGCGTGCTGGCCACGCTCCTCTTCCAGGTGGCGCACTACGCGCTGCGGCCGTGGCCGTGGATCGTGACCGGGCTGGCGACGGTGCTCCTCTACCCCGGCGGCCGGCTGCCGAACGGCACGGTGGACGCGGAAGGGGCGTACGTGCAGGCCTTCGTGGACCTCCTGCCGACGCCGTGGCGCGGCTTCATGATGGCGGGCTTCGCGGCCGCCTACATGAGCACCATCGGCACGCACCTCAACTGGGGGGCGGGCTACCTGGTGAACGACGTCTACAAGCGCTTCCTGAAGACCGACGCCCCCGACAAGCACTACGTGACCGCGGGGCGCATCTGCACGGTGGCGCTCTTCCTGGCGAGCATCGTGGTCACGTACTTCCTGAGCTCCGTCGAGGAGGCGTGGAAGTTCCTGCTGGCGATGGGGGCCGGGACGGGGCTGGTGCTGATCCTGCGCTGGTACTGGTGGCGCATCAACGCGTGGAGCGAGATCGCGGCGATGACCTGCTCGTTCGTGACGAGCATCGTCTGCATGCAGACGATCACGCCGCGCTACGCGGCCGGCGACCCGAACGCCGATGCGATGGTGATGCTGGTGACGGTCGCGGTGACGACGGCGGTCTGGCTGGCGGTGACCTTCCTCACCGCGCCCGAGCCGGCGGCGACGCTCGAGTCGTTCTACCGGCGCGTGCGGCCGGGCGGACCGGGGTGGGCGACCGTCTCGCGCCGGCTCGGCTACGGGCGCGAGGCGATCCCCGGCGGGGCTTTGGCGTGGAGCAACTGGATCGCGGGGATCATCGCGGTCTACGCGACGCTCTTCGGGATCGGAAAGCTGGTCTTCGGCGAGCTGGGTCTCGGTCTCGGGATGCTGGCGGTGGCGGTGGCGGC
>JALOPO010000200.1 GCA_025453855.1 Gemmatimonadaceae bacterium | reverse complement strand
GGGGACGAGACGGAGGTGGCCGTTGCATAGCGCGCTCGCGATCGCGCGCATCTACACGCGCTCGATGCTCACCTACCGCACGCGCACGCTGGTGTCGCTCGTGTCGACGCTGGTCGCGATCTTCCCGATCTACTACGTGGCCGCGGCGCTGCGCGACTTCGCCGCCAGGGCGGTGCAGGGGCATGCCCCCGACTACTTCGGCTACGTGATCGTCGGCTCGATCGGCGTCTTCGTGGTCACCGAGGCGGCGAGCAGCATCCCGTCGATCGTGAACTCGTACATCAACTCGGGGATGCTCGAGCAGCTCCTCGGCACGCCGGCGCGCTGGCCGTCGGTGCTGGCCGGCGTCTCGATGTACGGCTTCGCGTGGGTGGCGCTGCGCGCGCTGATCGTGCTCGCCACGGCGTGGATCCTCGGCCAGTCGCTGCACTGGGTGCGGCTCCCCGAGGCGGTGCTCGTCTTCGCGCTCGTCGCGCTGGTCGTGCTCCCGGTGGGGCTGGCGGGCGCGGCGTGCGTGCTCGTGACGCGCTCCACGCTCTGGCTGCCGCAGGTCGCGATCACGGGTGCGACGCTCTTCGGGTCGGTCTACTTCCCGGCCACGGCGCTGCCACCGGCGCTCACGTGGATCGGCGAGGCGATGCCGCTCACGCCTGCGCTGGCGGCGGCGCGCAAGCTGCTCCTGCTCGATGCCCCGATCGCCGACGTGCTTCCGCTCCTCGGGCCGGTGGCGCTCTGGGCGGTGGGCGGGCTGCTGGTGGGCGGCGGGCTGTTCGCGGCCGCGTTGCGGCATGCGCGTCGCGCGGGGACGCTCACGCAGTACTGAGCGCACGCGCCCCGATGCCGCGCCCCTCGCTCCTCGCCCCCCTCGACCGCGCCGCCGCGTGGCGCCTGCTCGCGCCCTCGGCGCGACTGGTGGTGGCGTCGGTGCACGAGGGGGCCGCGGCGGGGGCGTTGCCGTGGGGACAGGTGCAGCCCGCGACGCTCCTCACGCTGGTGCAGCAGGAGCGGTGCGAGGGGGCGATGCTGGCCCTCGCGACGCAGGCCCCGCCGGGCGCCGTGCCGCCCACGCTCGTGGAGGCGCTGCGGGCGCAGGCGCGGGTGGCGTCGTTCCGCGCCGCCGGGCTGGCCGAGGGGGCGCAGGCGGCGGTCGACGCGCTCGCGACGGCCGGGATCGAGTCGGTCTGGCTGAAGGGCGCCGGATTGGCGATGGCGGCCGGCGACACGCATTTCGTCGACCGACCGATGGGTGACGTGGACGTGCTGGTCGCCCCCGACGCGATCCCGGCGGCGCAGGCGGCGCTCCGTGGTGCCGGGTGGGTACCGGGTCCCGACGAGGGCGCGTATGCGGACGCGGGGCATCATCACGGCGCGGCGTTCACGTGGCGTGGGGATCCGGCGGTGCGTCTCGAGCTGCACCGCGCGGTCTGGCCACCGCCGTCGCCGTTCCGGTCGCCGCCGGTCGCCGACTGGGTGGGTGCGGGGCGCGCGGTGCGGTGGCGCGATCGGACCGTGGTGGTCCCCTCGCCGGCGTGGGCGCTGGCGCATGCCGCCACGCACTGGGCCTGGTCGCACGAGGGGGCGACGGGGAGCTGGCAGTGGCTGCGCGATGCGCGGCGGCTGGCGGCGACGACCACGCCCGACGCGCTCTCGGCGGCGGCGGACCGGTTCGGGGCGCGGCGCCCGATCGGGTGGGCGCTGCACGTCGCGCGGCTCCTCGGCGCGCTCGCACCGGACTCGGCCGTTGCGGCGGCGGCCTCGTGGCGCGGGGCGGCGGGTGGGGTGGGCGGGGCGCTGGCGGAGCGGCAGTGGGTGGTGCGCGCCTTCGCGGCGGGGCCGCCGACGCCGGGGGTGTCGTGGGACCGCTACTGGTATCGCCGCTCGCTTCCGGGGCTCGGGGCGCCGCCGGCGGCGTGGCCGTGGGCGGCGGGCTTCGGGCAGGTGCCGGCGCTGGCATGGACGGCGCGCGGGGGCGGGGTGGGTGCGCGCGTGGCGCGGTGGGGCGGGTACGTGGGGCGGCTCCGCGGCCTTCCCTGACTCGGCGTCGGGTCGCGGGGCGCGGGGCGCGGGACGCGGCGGCGTGGCGGCGTGGCGGCGTGGCGATCCCGTTGTGCGGCGTTGACTTCGGCGATCAGGCGGCTAGGTTTTCGCGTCTGCCCCGTTCACGGATCGCCGGCGCCACCCCCCGGCAGCCGCGATCCGACAATCGAACCGCCGCCTTGCGCGGCGCGCCTTGGGTCCCCGGATCGCGAGATCTGCACCCGGCGGCAGCGGATGGATATCGGCCCCAACGGGGTGCCTGGATCCATTCGGTTTTTTGTTGGACCGAACCGGCCTCCGGGCCCTGCAGAGACCGAATCTCATGCCTCGCACGACTCCGCTCGAGCACTACCGGAACATCGGCATCATGGCGCACATCGATGCCGGCAAGACGACGACGACCGAGCGCATCCTCTACTATACCGGCAAGTCGCACAAGATCGGCGAGGTGCACGACGGCGCCGCGACGATGGACTGGATGGAGCAGGAGCAGGAGCGCGGCATCACGATCACGTCGGCCGCGACGACGTGCTTCTGGAAGCGGCACGGGCAGTCGTTCGACAAGGGCGAGGGGCCCGAGTACCGCATCAACATCATCGACACGCCGGGCCACGTGGACTTCACGGTCGAGGTGGAGCGGTCGCTCCGCGTGCTCGACGGTGCGGTGACGCTGCTGGACTCGGTGGCGGGCGTGGAGCCGCAGACCGAGACGGTGTGGCGCCAGGCGGACCGCTACGGCGTGCCGCGGCTGATCTTCTCGAACAAGATGGACCGCGTGGGCGCGAACTTCGATCGCTGCCTGGCGATGATCCGCGACCGCCTCACGAAGAAGGCGTACCCGATCCAGCTGCCGGTGGGCTCGGGCGAGCTGTTCACGGGGCACGTCGACGTGATCGAGCGCAAGCAGTACATCTTCAACGAGGAGACGCTCGGCAAGACCTTCGAGGTCGTCGAGCCCGCGGGCGAGTTCACCGAGGCGATGGAGGCCGCGCGCCACGAGGTGATCGAGGCGGCGGTGGAGCACGACGAGGCGCTCATGGAGCGCTACCTCGCCGGCGAGGAGCTGACGGTCGACGAGATCCGCGGCGCGATCCGCAAGGCGACGATCGCGGGCGCGATCGTGCCGGTGCTGTGCGGCGCGAGCTTCAAGAACAAGGGCGTGCAGGCGCTGCTGGACGCGGTGATCGACTTCCTCCCCGCGCCGGTGGACATCGAGGCGATCAAGGGCCACCTGCCGCACCACGACGAGACGTTCGACACGCGCGCGGTGAGCGACGAGGCGCCGTTCGCGGGGCTCGCGTTCAAGATCGCGACCGACCCGTTCGTCGGGAAGCTGACGTTCTTCCGCGTCTACTCGGGCGTGCTGACGTCGGGGTCGTACGTCTACAACAGCACGAAGGACAAGCGCGAGCGCGTGGGGCGGCTGCTCCAGATGCACGCCAACAAGCGCGAGGAGATCGCCGAGGTGCGCTGCGGCGACATCGGCGCGGCGATCGGGCTCAAGGACACGCGCACGGGCGACACGCTCTGCGACGAGGCCAAGCCGATCATCCTCGAGGCGATGAAGTTCCCGGCGCCGGTCATCGACGTGGCGATCGAGCCGAAGACGAAGGCCGACCAGGACAAGCTGGGCATCGCGCTGGCGAAGCTGGCGGAAGAGGACCCGACGTTCCGCGTGCACACGGACGCGGAGACGAGCCAGACGATCATCTCGGGGATGGGCGAGCTCCATCTCGAGATCATCGTCGACCGCATGATGCGCGAGTTCAAGGTGGACGCGAACGTGGGGCGCCCGCAGGTGGCGTACCGCGAGACGATCCGCAAGCGCGTCGAGAAGGTCGAGGGGAAGTTCGTCCGGCAGTCGGGCGGCAAGGGGCAGTACGGGCACTGCGTGATCAACGTCGAGCCGGCGGAGGCGGGGCAGGGCTTCGTCTTCGAGGACAAGATCATCGGCGGCGTGATCCCGAAGGAGTTCATCGGCCCGATCGAGGCGGGGATCAAGGAGGCGCTGGAGAACGGCATCCTCGCCGGCTACCCGATGGTGGACGTGAAGGTGGAGCTGGTGTACGGCTCCTACCACGAGGTGGACTCGAGCGAGATGGCGTTCAAGATCGCGGGGTCGATGGCGATCAAGGACGCGGCGCGCGCCGCCGGTGCGGTGCTGCTCGAGCCGATGATGAAGGTCGAGGTGGTGAGTCCCGAGTCGTACATGGGTGACGTGCTCGGCGACCTGAGCTCGCGCCGCGGCAAGATCGGCGGCATGACGCAGCGGGGCGAGGCGCAGGTGATCGATGCGACCGTGCCGCTCAGCGAGATGTTCGGCTACTCGACCCGCCTGCGCTCGATGTCGCAGGGACGTGCGGTGTACTCCATGGAGTTCTCGCACTACGAGGAAGTGCCGAAGGCGAAGGCCGAAGAGATCATCAGCAAGGTCAAGGCGTAAGCCCACCCACGGGAACAGCGAGGAACACGACGATGGGCAAGGCGAAGTTCGAGCGGACGAAGCCGCACGTGAACGTGGGCACGATCGGCCACGTGGACCACGGGAAGACGACGCTGACCGCGGCGATCACG
>JALOPO010000199.1 GCA_025453855.1 Gemmatimonadaceae bacterium | reverse complement strand
GCGCTAGACGGGTGCGCCCGCGAGGGCGTCGACCAGCTCGGCCAGCTCCTCGACGATCGGCGCGTCGAAGCCCACCGCCTGCAGCCGGTCGAGCGTGGCGCGATAGCGGGCGACCGCGGCATCGCGCCCGCCGCTCACGCGCCCCCACACCGTGGCCGGCTCGATCGTGCGACGCACGTCGGCGAGGAGCGAGCCGGCCCCGTGCACGGCATCGGCCGCGCAGACCCAGCGCGCGCCACCGCTCGCCTGCGCGAGCCGTCCGAGCAGGTCGTCGTGCTGCTCGTCCTTGCCCAGCTCCACGCCGTCGTCGTCGGTGCGGCGGCGCGTGACCGCGAGCACGTCGTCGAGCACCGTGCTCCCCCACTTGCGACCGATGCGCTCCACGAGGTCCTCGTGCGTGAGCCCGTCACGCACCGAGTCGGCGACCACGTCGTGGAGGATCCCCGCCACCACCACGTCTTCGGACTGGTCGTAGCGCGTGAGGATCAGCGCCACGTTCGCGGGATGCGTCGCGTACGGCGCTGCCGTCCCCTGGCGCACCTGTCGGTCGTGATGCTTCGCCGCGAAGGCGAGGGCGTGGTTGACGCGATCGGAGTAGCCGCGCATGGCTGCCGCAGGAGGGGAAACGGACTGGCAATCTATCCGCCGTGGGACGCCGCGCATCCCTCGCGCGTCGCGTGTCCGAGTACGCGCGCCCGTGCCCCGGCGTTCCGCGTGTCGCATCGCCGGACGACGGTGGACGACGGTGCCAGGCACCTCTGTCCCCCGCGGGGGACAGAGGTGCCTGGCACCGCGCGCCACATGGTGCAGCACTGAACGGTCGTGTCACACCGCATCCGCACCCATCACTCCCCTCAGCGCATCGCACCGAGCTGCAGCGCGAGGCGCAGGTCGAGCAGGAGGAGCGCCGCGCCCTGCACGAGCACGCCCAGCCCGGCACCCGAGAGCCCGCCGCCGCCACGCAGCTTCCAGCCGCACAGCGCCAGCGTCGCCCCCACCGCCATGTAGCCCGCGTCGAGCCCGCAGTTGAACCAGAGGAAGCGATCGAGCGAGACCATCCCCTCGAAGTCGCGCAGCGCGAGCCCGCGCAGCGCCCAGAAGGCGATCGCGAGATCGACCGCCCCCCACGCCCACGTCTGGATCGCGAAGTGGCGCAGCAGCGGCGCCTGCGTCCCCTTGCCGCGCAGCGCGAGCTGCACCGTGAGCCCGGTGAGCAGCGACGCGAAGCCCCACACGAGGAGCCGGTCGACGTGCGCCTTCTCGAGCGCGAGGAGCTGGTCGGCCCACATGGCGCGTGTGTCGGCGGAAGTGCGCGGCGGTGGAGACCGTGACCGAGGGCGATCAGCGCGGCACGAGGCGACGCTCGTCGGCGCGCGCGAGCGCCGCCAGCACCTGGTCGGCGAGCGGATCGTCCTCGTCCACGCCGGCATCCCACAGGATCACGCCGGCCGGCGGGCGCCCGTGCGCGAGCGTCACGTCGCGCCGCGCCGCCTCGAGCCACGCCGCGCGCGTCTCGCCCACGCGCGCCACGAGCACCACCACCGACTCGGGCGGCTCGGCGGCGAGTGCGCGCTGCAGCTCGAGCGGCGTGCCGGCGCGGATGCGCAGCACGTCGTCGCTGGCGGCGCGTGCGGGCTCCACGTCGGCCCACTGCATCGACTGCAGTCGCGCCGGCTCCACCTGCACCGACGGCATCCCGCTCGGCGTCCCGCGCCGCGTGCGCGCGGTGAGGATCGCCTGCCCCGCGCGCGGCGCCGCCACGTGCACGCGACGCCCGTCGTACGCGGCGCGCTCGGCCACGCGCGCGGCGGTGCGCAGCGCGAGCATCGCATCGTCGCCCACCAGCACCAGCGCGCGCGCCGCGCGCAGCTGCGGCTCGACCTCGAAGACGAACTGCGCGAAGGCGCTGCCGAGCGCCTCCACGTCGCGCGCATCGTCGGGGCGGATCTGCAGGAGCACGGGGAGCGCCGCGATCGCGGTCGCCTCGCTCGCGTCGGCCAGGCGCGGCCGGCGCAGCTCGAGCACGAGTGCGACCAGCAGCGCGATGCCGACGCCCACCACCAGGCTCCCGGCGAGCATCGCGGTCGGCGGTGCGAGCGCACCCACGCGGCGCTCGGCCCGCGCGAGCAGCGAGTCGCGCCGCAGCGCGCGTGACCGCTCGTCCTCGAGCGCACGCGTGATCGCCGCCAGTCGCCGCGCGACGCTGTCGCGCGACGTGCGCGCGCGCAGGTGGCGCAGCGAGTCGGCGGCGCGCTGGGCCGCGAGCTCCGCGGCGCTCGGCCCCGCCAGCGTGACCGGCGAGCCCGCGGCCAGCGCCACGAGCGCCTCGCGCCGCGCCGACGCCGCACGTTCGATGGCGCGCCCGATCGACGAGACGCGACTCGACAGCTCGAGGTAGATCGGGTCGACGCCGCCCACCGCATCGTACTCGTCGCGTTCACGCTCCGCGGCCGCGAGCGAATCGGCGAGCACGCGCACGCGCGCATCGCCGGCCAGCGCGGGATCGCTCGCCAGCGCGCGCCAGCTCGAGGCGAGCGGCGCGTTCTGCGCACGCGAGAGGTTCGCGGTCAGCGACGGGAGGAGCGCCTCGGCACGCGCCGCGGCGGCGGGATCGGGTGCCGACGCGATGGCCGGCGCCGGCGCCGTGACGCCACCGGCGGCGACATCGCTGGCCGTCGGGCCTCGCGTCGTGCTGTCGCCCGGGAGCGCGACCGGCGGCAGCGCGGTCGCGAGCACCGCCGGTGCCGGCACGCGCCGCACCATGCGCGGAGCCCCCGGTGGTGGCGCGAGCACGAGCATGCTGTCGGCGCGCAGCAGCGCGCGGCGCACGCGTGCCGCGCTCGATGCCAGCGCGGCGGTGTCGGCCGGCGGCGGGATGCGCCGCAGGGCGGCGCGTTCGGCACGCGTCAGGAAGAGCAGTGCGGCGAGCACGGCGCCCCCGGCCAGCACCCCCGTGATCGTGGCCGCACCACGATGTCGCGTGAGGTTCTGCGCCCGTGCCCGGAAGAAGCGCACGGCGGGAAGCGCCGTCGTCGGCGTCGGCTGGGCTGCGGTGGTCACCACGCCTCAAGTGTAAGCGCACCGCACGCGAGGCCCGCATGCGACACGGCGCCCGGACCAGTGCTGGTCCGGGCGCCGTGCGTGATCACGAGGATCGGGTCCGGCTTACTGGACCGTGACCTTCATCTTCATGTTCATCGCGGCGTGCGGCGTGCACACCACCTCGTACGTGCCGGCCGGCACGCTGCCGAACGACACCGTGTACGCCTCGCCGTCGGTCACGAGCATCTTGCCCGAGAGCGACCCGTTCGACTCGGGCATGTTCGCCGACATCTGCGCCTTGGCGGCGGCCGGGAAGGTCGCCTCGTCGAACGCGACGTTGTGCGGGCCGCCCTTCGTGTTGACGAACTTGATGCCGTCGCCGGCCTTCACCGTGATCTCGGCGGGCTCGAAGCGATAGCCCTTCTCGTCACCGATCATCTGGACCTCGTGGGTCGTGCCGGTGATCGCCGCCGCCGCGCCCGCCGCGGCCGGAGCCGCAGGTGCCGCAGCCGCCGCCGAATCGGCCGCCGGCGCCATGGCCGGAGCCGCGGCCGTGTCGGCCGCCTTGTTCTCACCACCGCCGCACGCCGCGAGGGCGAACGCGCCCGCGAAGATCGCGAGGTTCTGGAACCGCATGTGTGCTGTCTCCCGAGAGATTTGGACCAGACGCGCCGGGGTGGTCCGGACCCCGACCTCGCGCCTCGTGCCGCGCGCGAGCCGAGAAGCATAGAAAACCCGGACGCCACGACAAGGGGGCCGAGGCTGCCACAGCGCCTTGCCCGGCAAGGATATCCGTGACCGGTCACGACCGGCGCGAATCGGACGCCCCGGCGTGACAGGGTACCGTGCACGGCCGTCCTCGTTCCGATGTCCGCCCCGTCGCCCGCCGTCCCGTCACCCGCCCGCACCTACCGCCCCGACCTCGATGGCCTGCGCGCCGTCGCCGTCCTGGCGGTGCTCGTGCACCACGTGGCCCCGGGCGCGCTCCCGGGTGGCTTCGCGGGCGTCGACGTCTTCTTCGTCCTCTCGGGCTACCTGATCACCGGGATCCTGGCCGACGAGCTCGCCGCCGGCGCGTTCCGGTGGCCCGCCTTCCTGCTGCGCCGCGCGCGACGCCTCCTCCCCGCGCTGGTGACGGTGCTCGTGGCGACGCTCGCCGGCGGCGCGCTCCTCCTCACCGGGCCGGAATACGCGTCGCTCGCGCGCCACGTGATCGCGGCCACGCTCTCGGGCGCCAACGTCCTCCTCTGGCGCGAGGTCGGCTACTTCGACACCGAGGCGGCCGCCAAGCCGCTCCTCCACCTCTGGTCGCTCGGCGTCGAGGAGCAGTTCTACCTCGTCTGGCCGGCGCTGCTGGTGCTCCTCGCGCGACCCTCGCGGCAGCGGGCGCGCACCGCGCTCGTGACGGGGCTCGCGGTGGCCTCGTTCGCGCTCGCCATGCCCCTCGCGTGGAGCGACGCGGCGCAGGCCTTCTACCTCCTCCCCGCGCGCGCGTGGGAGCTGCTCGCCGGTGCGCTGCTCGCCCTCGTCCCGCGCGATCCGACCGTCGTCGGCTGGTGGCGGCGACAGGGGATGA
>JALOPO010000198.1 GCA_025453855.1 Gemmatimonadaceae bacterium | reverse complement strand
CTGCTGCACACCAAGGCGGAGCCGGTGCCGGACTCCGACGGTGCCTACGCGATCAGCGGGCAGAAGATCTTCATCTCGGCCGGCGACCACGAGCTGACGCCGAACATCGTGCACCTGGTCCTCGCGCGACTCCCCGATGCGCCCCCGGGGATCAAGGGGATCTCGCTCTTCATCGTGCCGAAGTTCCTGCTCGATGCCGACGGTCATCCGGCGACGCGCAACGGCGTGCACTGCGTGAGCCTCGAGCACAAGATGGGGATCAAGGCGAGCCCCACCTGCGTGCTCAGCTTCGAGCGGGCGATCGGCTGGCTGGTGGGCGAGCCGCACAAGGGGATGCGCGGCATGTTCACGATGATGAACGCGGCGCGCCTGGCGGTGGGGATGCAGGGGCTCGGGCTCAGCGAGGTCGCGTACCAGAACGCCGTCACCTACGCGCGCGACCGCCTGCAGGGACGGGCGCTCACGGGCGCCAGGAACCCGCAGGGCGAGGCCGACCCGATCATCGTGCACCCCGACGTGCGCAAGAACCTGCTCACCATCAAGAGCTTCAACGAGGGGGCGCGCGCGCTCGCGCTGTGGGTCGGCAAGCACATCGACCTGCACGAGAAGTCCGAGGATCCAGCGGTGCGCGAGGCCGCCGACGACTACGTGGCGCTGATGACGCCGATCGTGAAGGCGTACTTCACCGACATGGGCTTCGAGTGCACGAACTACGCGCTGCAGATGTACGGCGGCCACGGCTACATCCGGGAGTGGGGGATGGAGCAGTTCGTGCGCGACGCGCGCATCGCCCAGATCTACGAGGGGGCCAACGGCATCCAGGCGCTCGACCTGGTGGGACGCAAGCTTCCGATGCACGGCGGGCGGCTCCTGCGCCGCTTCTTCCATCCGATGGCCGAGCTGCTCGAGCGCACGAAGGGCGATGCGCGGCTGGCCGAGTTCCACGCGCCGCTCGCGAAGGCGTTCCAGCGGTTGCAGCAGGTGACGGCGCACGTGGCGATGGTCTCGCTGCGCAACCCGGACGAGGCGGGCGCCGCGGGCGCCGACTACCTGCGGATGTTCGGCCTCGTGGCGGTGAGCGAGATGTGGCTGCGCATGGCCGAGGTGGCGCTCGACCGGCTGCCGACCGCCAACGGGCGCGCGCCGTTCTACGACACCAAGGTGAAGACGGCGCGCTTCTGGTTCACGCGCATGCTCCCCGAGGTGAACACGTGCGCGGCGCGGATCATGGCCGGTGCATCGCCGGTGATGGCGCTGGAGGCGGCGGCGTTCTGAGCGGGTCACCTCCCGGGCTCGGAGCCGAAAGAGTCGCCCCCCGCTCGCGCCATGGCGCGAGCGGGGGGCGACTCTTTCGGCTCCGAGCCCGGGAGGTCAGCGCAGCGGATACTGCGCGTCGCCCCCCTGCCGGCCGTTGACGGTGAGCGTCTTCACGTCGTCGCCGCACCGCCCCTCGACGATCGCCAGCGCACCCGGCGTGCGGGCGACGAAGGCACACGCCGTCTCGGCGTCGGGGAAGCCGCGCGGCGGCGCGACCGGGGCACCGGCGAAGACGATCCGGATCCAGTGCCGCCGGAAGGTGTCGTCGTCCATGCCGGTCACGGTGCGCACGTACCGCGCACGGGCCGTGGCCTGCTCGGCGAGCACGGCGCGCTGGCCGTTGGCGAGCGAGCCGTACTCGCCGCGGAAGAGGCGCGTGAGGTCGCGCATCGACACGTCCGTGTCGGGATAGCTGCGGTTCACGATCACGCGAAGCTGTGCCTGCGCGAGCGCCGGCACGACCAGCGCGGCGGCCACGAGGGCGGCGCGCCGGAGCTGCTGCACGAAGGGCGTCGGGCGGAGCGACGCAATCTGGAGGCGCGGCATCGTCGTCAGAAGCTGAACTGGATGCCGGCCTGCAGGAGCGTCGACTTCTCGGCCGGGAAGCGATTCGTCAGCAGGCCACCGAGGATCGCGCTGCTCCCCGGGCGCGCGAAGCGCCAGCCATCCACCGAGTGCACGGAGAGCTTGGCCACCACGTCGGGCGAGAACCACCAGTTCACGCCGAGGGCGATGTCGCTGTGCTTGTCGATCGCGTTCGGGATCGGCGGGAGCTGGACGCCGGGTGGGAGCTGCGTTCCCGGCGGGAGGAACGTCGAGGGGTCGAACGCGACGATGCCGCCGTCGAAGGTCTCGCGCAGGTAGTCGTACTGCGTGGCGAGCTGCAGCTTGCGTGTCACGAAGTACGCCAGCTGCCCGTAGCCGCCGCGCGTGTTGATGAAGCCGGGGCCGCGAAGCGCCGCCCACTCGCTGCGGAGCCAGAGCTTGTCGGTCATGTACTCGAGCTGCACGGAGCCCTGACTCCCGTTGATGCCGCTGCCGCACTGCGGCCCGGCGATCGACCCCACGCAGTAGGCGATCGTCCCGCGCAGCCCCGAGAGGCCGATCAGCAGCCCGCGCACCGGCGGACGCACGAAGACGCGCGCGCCACCCGACGTGCGCACGTTCACGTCCACGTCGCCGCCGCTCCCCGGAACGAGGTCGATGCGCGTCGAGTTGTAGCGGAAGTTCCCGCCACCCAGGTAGCTGGCGACGCCGAACTGCCAGTCGCCCACGTACGCCGTGCCATTCACGCCCACGCCCGTGTAGCTCGTGAACGCGTTCCCCGTCCCGCCGTAGATGCCCTGCGGGAGCGTGAGGAACGGGCGCAGCGTCCCGATGTCGAACACCTCGGAGTAGAGGTTGCTCGGGTGCTTCACCTTGCCGAGGCGCAGGTCCCACGCGCGCGACAGCCGGTAGGTGGCGAAGAGGTAGGTGATGTCGGAGCGCGGCTGGCCGCGCTGCTGCCCTTCCTCGCGCCAGTTGACGAGCCCGGAGATGGCGAGCTTGTCGCCGAACGGCATGCTCGCGCGGAGGCCGAACTGCGAATTCTGGTAGCTGCCGTCGGGCGTCCCCGCGAGGTAGGTGCCACGGTTGGTCACGCCGCCGGAGACGCTGCCAAGGCCGCCGAACGTCGGGCCTTGGGCGTCGCCCGACTGCGCCACAAGCGGCGCGGCGGCGGCCACGAGGAGGAGGAGAGTGCGCTTCATTGCGTCACGGGTGGGTGGGGCACGGGAGTCAGCCGATGGGCGTCGCCACGGGGCGCGCGCGCGTCGGGGTGGTGGAGCCGAGCAGCACCGGCTGCTCGGCGAGGCGTCGCGCGGCGGCGACGATGAGCGGGGTCGCGGCCATGAAGGCGTCGACGACCTCGGGGTCGAACTGCGCGCCGGCACCGAGGCGCACGAACTCCACCGCCGAGGCGATGGGCCACGCCGGCTTGTAGTGGCGCGGCGTGCAGAGCGCGTCGAAGACGTCGGCGACGGCGACGATGCGCGCGTCGAGCGGGATCGCCCCGCCCGCGAGGCGGTCGGGATATCCCGTACCGTCCCAGCGCTCGTGATGGCGCAGCGCGATGATCGCCGCGTCGTCGAGCAGCGCGATCCCGCTCCCCGCGAGGATGTCGTGGCCGATCTGCACGTGCCGCTCCATCACGCGGCGCTCGGCCGGCGTGAGCATCCCCGGCTTGCGCAGGATCGCGTCGGGGACGCCGATCTTCCCCACGTCGTGCATCGGCGCGGCGAGCCAGAGCCGCTGCTGCGCGTCGACGGGGAGGCCGAGCTGCCGCGCGAGGATGCGCGAGTACTCGGCGATCCGCTGCACGTGCAGCCCCGTCTCCTCGTCGCGCTGCTCGGCGGCGCGCGACAGGCGCAGCACCACCTCGCGCTCGCGCGTGGCGATCACCTGCGTGGCACGGGCGACCTCGCGCTGCAGGTCGTCGGCGCGGCGCGCGAGCACGCGGCGGCTGGCGCCGATCGCGAGCATGTTGCGCGTGCGGAGCAGCACCTCCTCGGCGTCGATCGGCTTGGTCAGGAAGTCGCTGGCGCCGGCGGTGAGCGCGGCGTGGCGGATGACGCGGTTCTCGTGCGCCGTGACCATGAGGATCGCGAGGTCGGCGAGGCGCGGGATGCTCCGCACCACGCCCACCAGCTCCGTTCCGCTCATCTCGCCCATCTGGTGGTCGGTGATGAGCACGTCGGGGACGTGATCCTCGAGCCACGCGAGCAGCGGCTCGGGCGCGGCGAAGTCGTGGCAGCGCACCGGACCGAGGCGCTGCAGCACGCGCACCAGCACCGACCGCACCACCGGATCGTCGTCGACGATCGCGATGAGCGGCGCGGACGCGGGCACCAGCTCAGCCGGCATGCACCAGGCCCCGCAGGTCGGCCACGTGCCGCTCGATCTCGTCGATGTGCCCCCGCACCTCGGCCGCCTCGGCCGAGCTGGGAAGGTGCTCGAGCGTGCGCGCGGCCTCGGCGATCGCGTCGGCACAGACGGTCGCACTCGAGCCGCGCAGCCGGTGCGCGAGCTGCTGGATCGCCGTGCGATCGCCCGCGTCGGCAGCCTGGCGCATGTCGACGACGATGTCGTCGGTGACGCTCAGGTAGCGGCCGAGCAGGTCGCGCGCGAAGCCCTCGTCGCTCTCGCCGAGCTGCTCCTGCAGCCGACGCACGAGCGTCTCCATGGCCGTCGCCTCGCGCACCGGCACGGCGGGCGCGCTGGCGGGCGTCGCCGGGCGCGCGTGCCTGAGCCAGCGCGCGCAGGTCGCGGCGAGCTGCGC
>JALOPO010000197.1 GCA_025453855.1 Gemmatimonadaceae bacterium | reverse complement strand
CTCGGGGTCGGTCACGCCGCGGCGCACCGCCTCGGCGCGCGTGGCGTCGAGCGCCACGAGGAGCGGGACGACCGCGCTCCGCAGCGCGAGCTCGGGCGACTCGAGGAGGCGCGCGAGCGAGGCGCCGCCATCGGCGAGGCGCGCGATCGCGTCGCGCCCCGCATCGCGCAGCAGCGCCACGATGTTGCGCTGCAGGTGCCAGTGCGCATCGGGGAGTGCGGCCACCAGCGCCGGCACGATGGCGTCGCCGAGCTGCTGCAACCGGTCGAGGACGGCGCGCCGCACGCTGCGATCCTCCACCTCCGGCGTCGGCGACCGGGCCGGGAATCGCCGCGAGCCAGGCGACGAGCGTGGCGATGCCGCCCGACTGTGCGACGGTGGCCGCCGACGCGAGCACCGCGTCGTCGAGGTGGCCGATCTCGAGCGCGAGCCCGACATGCCGCCCCGCATCGATCGCGCCGCCCAGATCGAGCTCGCCATCGGCGCGCGGGCGCAGCGAGAGCGGCTCGTAGCGCGCGATGCGCGTGAGCGGCGGCGTGGCCGGCAGGCGAGCGGGAGCGGAAGTCGTGGACATCATGGGCACATATTTATCGAACCGGCGTGACAATGCAGTGCACGCATGATTCAACGGCCAACTCGCCGCGCTCATCGGGGCGCGGCGGAGCGCCCGCAGGCGTCACCGTGCGCGACCGCGCCGGAAGCGACATTGCCACGCTCTCAGCTCGCGTGCTTGCGCTCGTCCTCGGCCGTGAGGCCGAGCGTGCGCACGACGAAGGCCTCGAAGACGGGGAACATCTGCGGGTCGACCTGCGTCCCGGCGCCCTCGCGCATGATCGAGATCGCCTTGGCGGGGTGCAGCGCCTTGCGGTACGGGCGATCGGTGCACATCGCGTCGTAGATGTCGCAGATCTGCACGATGCGGCTCGCGTAGTGCGTCACGCGCGGATGCGTGAAGACCGGATAGCCGCCGCGCCCGTGCCAGTGGATGTGGTGCTCGTAGGCGACGGTGGCCGAGAGCCAGTCGTCGTTGCCGCCGGCGAGGATGCGCGCCCCTTCCACGGGGTGCGACTTGACGAGGTTGTGCTCCTCGTCGGTGAGGCGCCCCGGCTTGCTCAGCACCTCGGTCGGCACGCGCACCTTGCCGATGTCGTGCAGCAGCGCGGCCACGCCCACGGCGCGCACCTCGCGCGAGCCGAGGCCGAGGCGCTCGGCGAGGCCGATGCTGAGCATCGACACGTTGCACGAGTGCGTGGTGGTGTACTCGTCGAAGCTGCGCAGCTCGAGGAGCGGCGGGAGCATGTCGCGCTCGGCGAGCACCACCGCCGCCAGCGCGTGCACCACGGCCTCGGCTTCGGCCATCGGGACGCGCCCGCGCTGCGCGGCCATGTCGTGCAGGTAGAGCACGAGCCCCGCTTCCTCCGTGAAGCCGTGCTCCGCCAGGCGCCCGAGCGCATCGACGGCGCCGGGACGCGTGGAGGCAGGCGTGGCGCCGCCCTCCTGCGTGGCGATGCTCACCGGGCCGGCACGCAGCCCGCGGCGGCTCCACGGTCCGCGGAGCTGCGCCGGCGCATCGAGCCGCGTGCGCAGCTCGCCGAGGAGAGCCGCCATGTCGTCGTGCGTGGGGAGCGGGGCGCCATCGGCCTCGAGACGCTGCACGCCCGCGCGCGCGAGGCGATCGCCCCACTCCCAGCGCACGATCCCCTCGAGCAGTCGCGCGCCGCTGGCGACGGTGTCGCCGAGGAACGAGAGGCGCACCGGTCCGTCGGTGGCGAGCGCGCGCACGAGCGCGTCGTGCGTGCGCGCCACCACCGCGGCGCGCGCCGGATGCCCGGTGTCGTAGAGCGCCATGGTCGCCAGCGCCTGCCCGAGGAGCTGCACGAAGCGCGTCGTCTCGTTCACGGGCGGTCCTCCTCGGTCGGGAGCGCCGGGATGGCGACCCAGCGCGGGTCGCGTGCATCGCGCTGCGCGCGCTCGAGGAGCTCTCGAACCGACGGATCGTTGCGCCAGCTGCGGCGCAGCACGTGCAGCGCGGCGACCGCCATGGGCGTCGGCTTGACGAGCACCTTGCGGCGCAGGATCGCGGTGCGGCGCACGAGCAGCGTCGCGAGCCAGTCGCGGACGCGCGTGCCGCCGATGGCGCCGCTGGCGAGCACCACGCCGGCGCGCGCGCGATCGTCGAGCCCCTTCTGCGTGGCGAGGCGGAGGAGCGCATCGACGAGCGTCGACACGTCGTGGCCATCCTCGCCGCCATGGCGGAGCACCGCCGCGTGATCGATCACGGCGCCGAGCGCGGTGCGCATCACGCGGGGCGCGTCATCGCGGAGCGCGCGCAGGATCGCGGTCGGCCGCGCCGCCTCGATCCCGACCAGGAAGCGCAGCGCCTCGGCGCGCACCGCCTCGGACGTGTCGTCCTGCCGTCGCAACGCGGCCTGCACGGCGGGGCCCGATGCGGCACCGAGGTCGCGCAGGAGCATGAAGAGGTTGCGCAGCAGGTAGTGCGGCGCCTCGGCGAGCATCGGCTCGATGATCGGCACGAGCGCGGGGCCGAGCGCGCGGAGCCGCGCGAGCACGAGGCGGCGCACGGCGCGGAGCCGTGCCTGCCCGAGCACGTCGACGAGGAGCTCCACCGATTCCGCACCCATCGACGAGACCAGCGCATCGGCGACGGCGAGGTCGACCTCGTCGCCAAGGAGGACGCGCTGGATGGTGCCGGTGCTGAGGATCTCGGCGCGGATCGCGGCCGCGGTGCGCAGCCCGGTGGCGCTGCGCAGGAAGCCGAGGAGCTTCGTGAGCTCGCCGCGGTCGACCATCGAGCGCGCGGCCTCGTGCACACCCGGCGTGTCGAGGTCGAGCTCGAGCGCGAGGGCGACGATGCGCGCCACCTCGACCTTGCCCGGATCGCCGGGCGAGACGCGATCGGCATCGGCGGTGGCGGCGACGAGCGCGCCGCCGCCGCGGTACTCGTGCGCGGCGATGCGCTCGAGCAGCGTCATGTGCTCGAGCGGGTTGGGATTCTCGAGCGACCAGTCGGCGACGAGCGTGCGCGCCGTGTCGCGGAGCGCGCTCTCGGCGAAGTCGCGCGGGATCGTGCCGTCGGTGCGCGAGAGCTTGCCGAGCAGTCGCAGCAGGTGGTGCGAGAGATCCTGCTCGGTGGCCTCGGCGGCGACCTTGAGCCACTCGCCGACGACCTGCACGGGGAGCGTGTCGGCGAGGCGCTCGAGGAGGCGGCGGCGATCCTGGTCCTCGTCGAGCGCGCGCACGATCGCGCCGAAGGTGCCGGGGCCGAGCTTCTGGAGCACGTCGTGCAGCCCTTCGGCGACCGCCGCGCGCGCCTCGGGGGCGGCGCCGACGGCCGCGTCGGCCAGCGAGCCGAGGGCACGGGCGGCGTCGCGCGCGCGCTCGCGATCGAACTCGGTGGCGTGGAGCGTGGTGACGAGCTGGCCGAGGCCGACCGGCGCGGTGCCGTCGTCGGCGATGCCGCGGAGGGTGCGCGGCGTGGCAGCGTCGCGCGTCGTGTCGTCGCCGTGCGGGCCGGGCGAGCCGCCATCCTTGGACGGGAGGGCGACGTTGCCGGGGGCGAAGCCGGCGAGGCGTGCCAGCGCGAGCCAGCAGGCGCTCACGGCATGATCGACGGCGCGCGTGGCGGCGTCGCCGAGCACGAGGTGGTCGTAGCGCAGCGGCGCGACGACGATGCCGTCGTGCGTCCAGGGCTGCGGGGCGGGATCGTCCTCGCCCGGCGGCGCGACGAGCGCCGGCTGCTCCTCGCCGCTCAGGTGACCGAGGAGCGCGTGGAGCGCGACCGACGAGATGTCGCCCTCGAAGCTGATCGCCCCCACGCCGCGCTTGTGCAGCCGCACCGCGAGCTCGCGCGCGAGGCCGGCGGCGCCCCCGACGGCGACGCCATCGGCGAGCAGCGAATCGCGCGCGACCTGCAGCGACAGGTAGCCCTGTGCGCCGAGGTGCTGGCCGAGCCGGAGCCGCAGCGCCTCCTCGGCCTCGCGCGCGACCGGATGCGCGGGGCCGTACGCCCGTCGTCGGTCGAGCGCGACGGCGAGCGGCTTGAGGATCGCCGTGACGTCCGGGCCGGCGAGCATGTCGGCGGCGGCGCTCACGGGATGCCTGCGGCGGGAGGGGGCGGCACGCTGGGGCGGGCCGAGGTCGCGGGGGAGATGTGGTGCCTCGAGCGGGGCGTGCGGGTGGCGCGCCCGGGAGCGGGTGGGACGTGCGAACGCGCGGCCGTCGTGCGCCGTCGATCGCCGGTGCCTCCACGTGACGCGTCGGCGCCCCGTCCCGGCGTCGGCGTCACGCGCCCGCGAGGGCGGGGCTAGGCGCTGGCGTTGAGGTTGGTGCGCATGATCACCGCGTGGCGGCCACCCATGACGCGTTCCAGTTCGTAACAGTCACCAGCCGGTCCCTGACTTCGTGCAAGCACAGCATTGATGCGTGCACGATCCGCATCGTCGAACCGGAGGGCAACGGCGGCGAGGGTCTGCGGCAGGTGAGTCGTGTTGCGCGCCCCGGCGATGACCGCGCCCACCCCGGGCTGATCGAGGACCCAGCGGATGGCGACGGCGCCGATCGTCGTGGCGTGCCGCGTGGCGATGGCGGCGAGCGTGTCGAGGAGCCCCTGGAAGGGGTCCCAGCCGCCGAATTCCTCGATGATGAGGCGGTACTTCACGAGCGAGCGGTTCTCGAGCGCGGCGAGGCCGTCGCGGGCGGGATCGGGCACGCCATGCCAGCGCTCGTGCAGGAAGCCGCCGGCGAGCGCGCCATAGCAGAGCAGCGTGATGTCGTGCGCGCGACAGCAGTCGACCATG
This sequence comes from Gemmatimonadaceae bacterium, assembly GCA_025453855.1. GTDB lineage: Bacteria > Gemmatimonadota > Gemmatimonadetes > Gemmatimonadales > Gemmatimonadaceae > JALOPO01. Next base: position 134 of record JALOPO010000197.1, on the reverse strand, counting down.
CCGTGCGTGGGGCGGCGATCGAGGAGCGAGTACTGCAGCTGGTGCGCGACGACGGGGACGCCCGCGTCGACGATCGTCTGCAGGTGCGGCACGTCCATGTTGGTGACGCCCACGCACTCGATCAGGCCGTCGTC
>JALOPO010000196.1 GCA_025453855.1 Gemmatimonadaceae bacterium | reverse complement strand
GTGCTCGGGCGCATCAGCGGCACCGTCACCAACGTCGAGGGGCGACCCGTGGCGGGTGCCGCCGTGCAGCTCACCGGCACCGGCACCGGCGCCCAGCGCACCGCGCGCGTCGACGACGCCGGCAACTACACCTTCCTCGGCGTCCCGAACGGGAGCTACACGCTGACGGCCCGTGCGATCGGCGTCGAGCCGCGATCGCGCGACGTGCGCGTGGAGATCGGCCAGACGCTCCGCGTCGACTTCACGCTGCGCACCGCGGCGCAGCAGCTGGCGATGGTGACCGTGCAGGCCGAGCAGGCCAAGCCGCCGATCCCGATGCGCCAGACCTCGATCGAAGTGCCGGTGGAGGAGGAGCAGATCCGCGCCCTTCCCGCCATCACGCGCAACATCCTCTCGCTCGGCGCGCTCGCACCCGGGGCGCGCACCTACGACGGCCTCGCCGCCGACTTCGCGGTCGGCAACAGCCAGCCCGGTTCGGCCACCGCGACCGGCTCGGTCTTCGGCGACTTCGTCATCGACGGCTTCTCGTGGAAGGGGCGCTCGGCCGGGAGCACGCTCACCGGCAACACGCAGGACGTCTTCCTCTCCATGGACGCCATCGGCGAGGCGCGGTTCGTCCAGTACGGCTACGACGCGCAGTTCCGCGGCGGCACGCAGGTGGTGGTGGTGAACCCCAAGCGCGGCACCAACACCTTCACCGGCACCGCCTTCCTGAACGGCTACAACCAGAACCTGCTGGCCCGGAATCCCTTCCAGGTCGGGAACGTGCAGGACCAGAGCCGCTTCCAGTACGGCGCCACGATCAGCGGCCCGCTGGTGAAGGACAAGCTCTTCTTCGCCGCCAACTTCGAGGGGCAGCGCGCCGACGACCCGTTCAACTTCCGCCCGGCGGCGACGGGCTTCCCGCCCCAGTTCACGCAGACCGCCACCTTCCGTCGCGGCTACTCGAGCGCGTACGGCAAGCTCACCTGGCAGCCGAGCGGCGCGCACACCTTCGACCTGGCCGGCAACTTCCGCTACGACGGCAACCTGGCGCCGATCGCCGGCGCCTTCACGCCCGAGATCGCGTGGACGCAGGACCAGCGCATGAACGTGGCGTACGGCAAGTGGACCTTCACCCCCGACCGGAACTGGTCGAACGAGGCGATCGTCAGCTACCAGTTCAACCAGTGGTTCACCACCGGGCAGGCGAACGGACCGAACGGGACGATCAACCCGATGCGCGTCTACCAGGGCGGCGCGCTGATCACCGGCCCGCTCAACTCGCTGTGGCCGCTCCGCCAGCGTGACAACATCATCCGCTTCACCGACAACCTCACCTACTTCAAGCGCGGCTGGTTCGGCGACCACACGTTCAAGGTCGGCGGCGAGGTGGCGCGCCACAACCTGACCTACGAGTGGCCCAAGTTCCTGAACCCGCTCGTCGTGTACGGTGGCGGGATCGGGAGCTCGGCGGTGCTGGCGCAGATCGGGCGCGGGATCAACAACGAGACGTCCGACGCGAACGTCTCCACGCCGGCCACGCTCCTCGCCGGCTACGTGCAGGACGAGTGGCAGCCGGTGAAGCGCCTCACGCTCAACCTCGGACTGCGGTGGAGCGCGGACCTCAACAACCTGCTCAACGACTTCACGCTCCCCGCCGACCTGGCGACGCGCGTGAACGCCGCCGGGACGCTCATCCCGGCCGACTACCGCATGCAGCGGTCGCGTCCCAACGACCTGGCGAACTTCGCGCCGCGGCTCCGCTTCTCGTACGAGCTCGACCAGACCGGGCGCACGGTGCTCTTCGGTGGCTACGCGCGCTCGTACGAGCGTCCGCCGTCGAACGACCTGATCAACGCGCAGCTGAACGCGAACTGGCGCATCTACACGCTCTTCTTCCAGCCCATCCCGGGCGGGATCCCGTTCACCGAGGACCCGGCGACGCTGCGTGCGGCCGCGGCCAACGGCTCGGCGTCGCCGAACCTCGTGCTGCTCCGCGACCGCATCCGCAACCCGTACTTCGACGACTGGTCGATCGGCGTCAACCGCCAGCTCTCGCAGACGCTCGGCATGAGCGTGAACCTCGTGCAGAAGGATTTCCGTCGCGGCTTCGGCACGTACAACGTGAACCTCGATCCGGCCGGCGCCGCCGGTCGCCCGATCGCGGGGCTTGGCGACGTGCTCCTCGCCGGCGACGTGTGGAGCAGCCGGTATCGCGCGCTCCTCGTCACGCTCCGCAAGAGCTTCAGCGGCGGCGACCAGTTCACCGCCTCGTACGCCCTCGCCGATGCGAAGACCGACATCATGCGTCCCGACGCGGCGATCCCCTTCCAGAGCGTGCCCGCGGTGACCGACGAGCGCCACCGCCTGACGCTGAGCGGGATCAAGGCGCTCCCGTGGGGCTTCCAGCTCTCGGGCATCGCGACCATCGCCTCGCCGACCGCCTACAACGCCACCGACGGGCGCGACCTGAACAACAACGGCGTCTTCACCGACGACTTCGGCCCCGGCGGCGCGCCGAACAGCTTCCGGCCGAGCGGCTTCTCGAGCTGGTACCGGAACGTCGACGCGCGCCTCACGCGGCGCTTCGGCATGGGGCGCATGAACTACGACCTGCAGGTGGAGGTCTTCAACGCCTTCAACACCTGGAACTACAACCTCTTCGCGCTCAACCGGAACCTCGCGGACGGGACGCCGAACGCCGCCTTCGGCTCGTCGCACCGCTGAGCAGTGCACCCACGGCCGGATCGGCGATGCCCGCCGGTCCGGCCGTGGTGCGTGCCGGGCATTCTCCCTCGCCCTGAACCTTCCCGTCGCCCTCCGCCGTTCGCCCGTCGTGCGCGTCGCCCTCTTCATCACCTGCTTCAACGACACGCTCTTTCCCGACACGGGGAAGGCGCTCGTGACCGTGCTCGAGCGGCTCGGCCACGTGGTCGACTTCCCCGCGGCGCAGACCTGCTGCGGGCAGGCCCACATCAACACCGGCTACCGGCGCGACGCGGTCCCGCTCATGCGCCGCTTCGTCGACGTCTTCGCCGGCGCCGAGGCCGTCGTCGCGCCGTCGGCGTCGTGCGCGGGGACGATCCGCGATCTCTACCCGGCGCTCGCGAACGAGACCGGCGACGCGTCGCTCGCCGCCGCGGTGCGCGAGACGGGGGCGCGCACCTGGGAGTTCACCGAGTTCCTCGTGCGCCGGCTCGGCGTGACCGACGTCGGCGCCTACTTCCCGCATCGCGTCACCTACCACCCCACCTGCCACTCGCTGCGCGTCCTCCGCGTCGGTGACGCCCCCGAGCGGCTGCTGCGCGCGGTGCGCGGCCTCGACTACGTGCCGCTCCCGCAGGGCGACGAGTGCTGCGGCTTCGGCGGCACCTTCGCCGTGAAGAATGCCGACACGTCGGTGGCGATGCTCGGTGACAAGCTGCGCGCCGTGCAGGCGACGAAGGCCGAGGTCTGCGTGGCGGCCGACAACTCGTGCCTCATGCACATCGGCGGCGCGCTGCACCGCCAGCGCGCCGGGATCCGCATCGCGCACATCGCGCAGGTGCTGGCGAGCACCGAGTCGGAACGGCTCGCATGACGGGGATCGGCACGCGCCCCGGGCGCCCGCTCCCGCGCTTCGAGGCGCTCGCCCCCGCGCGACTCGACGATGCGCAGCTCCGCCGCAACCTCGGCAAGGCGACGGCGACGATCCGCGGCAAGCGCCAGACAGTGGTCGACGAGCTCCCGCACTGGGAGGCGCTGCGCGAGGAGGGACGCGCCGCCAAGGCGGCGGTGCTGGCGGAGCTCGACGTGCGCCTCGAGCAGCTCGAGGCGCGCGTGCGCGCGGCGGGCGGGCAGGTGCACTGGGCGCCCACCGCCGCCGACGCCACGCGCATCGTGGGCGACATCGCCGCCCGCCACGCGGCGCGCGAGGTGATCAAGGTGAAGTCGATCACCACCGACGAGATCCGCCTCAACGAGGCGCTCGCCGCGCGTGGGATCGTGGCCACCGAGACCGACCTCGCGGAGCTCATCATCCAGCTCGCCGGCGAGCCGAGCTCGCACATCCTCGTCCCGGCGATCCACAAGAACCGGAGCGAGATCCGCGAGCTCTTCGTCGCGCGCCTGGGCCAGGGCGACCTCACCGACGAGCCGCGTGCGCTGGCCGGCGCGGCGCGTCGCCACCTGCGCGCGAAGTTCCTCTCCGTCCCCATGGCCGTGAGCGGCGCCAACTTCGCCGTCGCCGAGACCGGGGCGGTGTGCGTCGTGGAGAGCGAGGGGAACGGGCGCATGTGCCTCACGCTCCCGCGCGTGCTGGTGACGGTGATGGGGATCGAGAAGGTCGTCGCGTCGTGGGACGACCTGGGCACGATGCTGCAGCTCCTCCCCCGCTCGTCGACGGGCGAGCGGATGAATCCCTACACCAGCATCTGGACCGGCGTCACGCCCGGCGACGGCCCCGAGGAGTTCCACCTCGTGCTGCTCGACAACGGGCGCACGCAGGTGCTCGCCGACAGCGTGGGCCGGCAGGCGCTGCAGTGCATCCGCTGCAGCGCCTGCCTGAACGTCTGCCCGGTGTACGAGCGCACCGGCGGCCACGCGTATGCGAGCGTCTATCCGGGGCCGATCGGCGCGATCCTCACGCCGCAGCTGCTCGGCGTGGAGCAGGCCGACTCGCTGCCGTACGCGAGCACGCTCTGCGGCGCCTGCTACGACGTGTGTCCGGTGAAGATCAACATCCCCGAGGTGCTGGTGCACCTGCGCGGGCGCGCGGTGGAGCGACAGGCCGCGGGGGCGGGAACGCATCCGTATCCGCGGCTCGAGCGGCTCGCGATGCGGCTCGCGGCGTGGGCGTTCGGGAGCACGACGCGCTACACGCTGGCGACGCGCGTGGCACGCGTTGCGCTGCGCCTCCTCGGTGGCGGCGGCGCGGTGACGCGACTCCCGGGCTACGGCGCGCGCTGGACCGCGGTGCGCGACCTGCCGCCACCGCCCGCGCAGTCGTTCCGCGACTGGTGGGACGCACGCACATGAGCGACGACGCGCGCGCGGCGATGCTGGCGCGGATCCGGCGCGCGATCGCCGACGGGGCGCCACGGCACGGGGCGCACGGCGTCTCGGCGCACGACGATGCGCCGGCGCTCGTGCGCGGCGTGCCCCTGGACGCCGCCACGTGCATCGCGCGGCTCGTGCATCGCGTGGAGGAGTACCGCGCGCACGTGGAGGTCACGACGCACGACGCGCTGCCGGCGGCGATCGCGGCGCGCGTGGCGATGCGCGGCGCGCGAACGCTCGTCATCCCGGCCGATCTCCCGGTCGCATGGCGTCCCGCGGGTGTCGCGCTGCGCGAGGATCACGCGCTCGACGTGGCGACGCTCGACGCGGTGGACGGCGTGATCACCGGCTGCCGGTTGGCGATCGCCGAGACGGGGACGATCGTGCTCGACGGCGGTGCGGCACAGGGGCGCCGTGCGATCTCGCTCCTCCCCGACTGGCACTGCTGCGTCGTGTTCGCGTCGCAGGTCGTGGGCGACGTCCCCGACGCGGTGCGCGCGCTCGCCGCCGCCGGCAGCCTGTCGCGCCCGCAGACCTGGATCAGCGGCCCCTCCGCGACGAGCGACATCGAGCTCGATCGCGTGGAAGGAGTGCACGGACCGCGGACGCTCGAGGTGCTGGTCGTCCGCGACGCGCGCCGTCAGGGCGCCGCTTCCTCCGTCATCGCCGCCGCCACGGGGCGGCCACCGGCGAGCGCCGCATAGGCGCGCGCGTCGTGGCCGTAGATGTCGTCAAAGCGGCGCATCGTCCCGTCGGGCTCCACCACCAGCGTGTGGTAGACGATGAGCACCGGGATCGACTTCCGCAGCCCGACGAAGCGCTCCTTCCCCGCCTTCATCGCCTCGTCGATGCGCTCGTCGGTCCACGCCGGCTGGTCGGCGAGCACGAACCGCGCCAGCGCCGTCGGGTTCGCGAGGCGCACGCAGCCGTGGCTGAAGTCGCGGCGCGGGCGCGCGAACAGCCGCTTGGACGGCGTGTCGTGCATGTAGATGTCGTACGGGTTGTACATGTTGAACTTCACGCGGCCGAGCGAGTTGCCGCCGCCCGAGCGCTGCCGCACGAAGACGCCGGTGCCGATGCGCGCGATGTTGGCGCCGGTCACCGGGAGCTCGGTGCCGCCGGCGCTCGCGAGATAGTAGTTGTTGCGCGCGAGGTAGCCGGGATTCTTCACCGCCCTGGGCCCGATCTCCTTGCGCATGATCGACGTCGGCACGCGCCACTGCGGGCTGAAGACGACCTGCGTGAGCGAGCTGGCGAAGACCGGCGTGGCGTTCGAGTCGGCGCGGCCGACGACGACGTTCATCGCGATCCCGCCGGCCGAGTCGCCCGCCCACTCCACCCAGCGCTCGAGGCGGAACTCGGGGATGTTCACGACCAGCGGCGTGTTGGCGTACTGGCGCGGGAGCCAGCGCCAGCGCTCCATGGCGAGCGAGAGGGCACGCTCGCGATCGTCGAGCTGCGCGGCGAGCCTGGCGACGGTCGCCGCATCGAGCACGGTGGTCGCCTTGCGATCGGTGCGGCGACGGATGCGCTGCACGGCGCGCGCGAGCGTGGTGTCGTAGGTCACCGTGTCGGGGCGCGCCGTGGCCGGGAGCTCGCCGAGCGCCACGAGCAGGCGCCCGAGATCGCGGAGGCCGGCGCTCTTCTGCCCGGGCTTCACCGGCTTCGCGGGCGACGGGAGCACGAGCGCCACCGAGTCGGCACGCAGCGCGCGCACGGCCTCGAGCGCCTGCCGCAGGCGGCGATAGTGCGGCGTCTGCGGCTCGAGGGCGGCGAAGCCGTCCGCGACCGTGCTCGCGTCGCCCTGCATCGCCGCGACGAGCGGGGCGAGCGCCACCGGTTGCGGCGCGAGCGACCACTCGGCGTGCAGTCGTGCGGGGTCGAGGCGCCCCTGGGCGCGCACCGCGGCATGCCGCGCCACCACCACGTGCATCGCGAGGCCGAAGAGCGATCGCTGCGTGTCGTCCAGCCTGCCGCGCGCGATCGAGTCGAGGCGCGCCGCGTCGGCGCGCTCGTCGGGCGTGCTCTCGTGTGACGCGGTGACGAGCGCGAGCACCGCGCGTGCCGCGCTGCTCGCACGACCGTCACGCGTCCACGCCGCCAGCGACGCGGCGCCGCCGTCGATGACCGCGCCGCTCACCATCCCCTGCACGTCGACGAAGCGCCCCGCGTTGCCGAGCCACGGATGCGCGCCGGTCGCGAGCAGCGTGGCGACCGTGTCGCGTGACGGTGCCTGTGCGGCGAGCGGCGTGGTGGCGGTGGCGATCGCGAGAACGAGGGCGGTGGGGCGCATGCGCACGGCGGGGAGCAGCAGGAGAACCTCCGGTCCGCCAAAGATAAGGACCGACCCCATGTGCCGGTGGGCGCACGGGGCCGGTCCGTTCACGATGCAATCGCGCCATCATGCATCCATGTGCGCACTGCACACGATGCATGCGGCGATGCGCGGCCTCACACCGGGAAGAGCATCTCCCGGTACTTCGGCAGCGGCCAGAGTGCGTCGGGCGTGGCCAGCTCGAGCGTGTCGCAGCGGTCGCGGACGGCCGCCATCGCGTCGGCACCGGCACCGGTGAGGAGCTTGGCGCAGGCGACCGGGTCGTGGTGCAGGCCGTCCGCCTGGTCGAGCACGCGCACGAGCGTGTCGCGGCGCGCCTGCAGCTCCTGCACGAGCGTGCCGACGTGGTTGGCCTTCTCCACCTGCGGGACGATGCTGATCCCGGCCGCCCGGGCGTGCGCGGCGGCCTCGGCCAGCTGGCCGTGGAAGGCGAGGCCGGCCGGCAGGACGAGCGTGTCGACGATCTCCTTGAGCGTGTGCATCTCGATGAGCATGTCCTTCACGTAGCGCTCCATGCGCACGTGGAAGCGGCTCTCGAGCTCGACCTCGCTCAGGATGCCGAGATCGACGAAGAGCGCACGCGACTGCGCGGTGACGAGCTGCTCGAGCGCTTCCGGCGTGCGGCGGAAGTTCGGGAGGCCGCGGCGCGCCGCCTCGTCGACCCACTCGTGCGAGTAGCCGTTCCCCTCGAAGCGGATCGCCTTCGTCTCGCGGAACGCCTCGGCGACGACGGCCAGCACCGCGTCGTCCACCGGCTGCTTCTCGTCGTGCAGCCGCTTGCGGAGCTTGGCGGTGAGCTCGGCGATCGCCTCGGCGGCGGCGGCGTTGAGCAGCATCACCGGGAAGGCGATCGACTGGCTCGAGCCGACGGCGCGGAACTCGAACTTCATGCCGGTGAAGGCGAAGGGCGAGGTGCGGTTGCGATCGGTGTTGTCCTGCTGGATCTCGGGGAGCTTGGCGACCTTGAGGTCGAGCATGCGCTGCGCGGCGCTGCTCGTGCCGCTCCGCCCCTCGGCGATCTCCTCGATCACGTGGGTGAGCGTCTCGCCCATGAAGACGGAGATGATCGCGGGGGGCGCCTCGTTGGCGCCGAGGCGATGCTCGTTGCCGCTGGTGGCGATGCCGGCGCGGAGGAGGCCGGCGTGCTTGTGCACCGCCTTGAGCACCGCGGCCAGGAAGAGGAGGAAGCGGACGTTCTGGTGCGGCGTCTTGCCCGGCTTGAGGAGGTTGAAGCCGTTGAGCTCCGCGTTCCGTGCGACGATCGACATCGACCAGTTGCAGTGCTTGCCCGAGCCGTTGATGCCGGCGAACGGCTTCTCGTGCAGGAGCGCCTGCAGCCCGTGGCGGAGCGCGACCTTCCGCAGCACCGACATCACCAGCTGGTTGTGGTCGACGGCGACGTCGGTCTCCTCGTAGCGCGGCGCCATCTCGAACTGGCAGGGCGCGACCTCGTTGTGGCGCGTGGTGATCGGCACGCCGAGCCGGTAGAGCTCGTGCTCGACCTCGGCGATGCAGGCCTGCACGCGCTCGGGGATGCCGCCGAAGTAGTGGTCCTCGAGCTGCTGGCCGCGCGGCGGCTGGGCACCGAGGAGGGTGCGGCCGCCCATCACGAGGTCGGGGCGGAGCGCGAAGAGCTGGCGGTCGACGAGGAAGTACTCCTGCTCGGGGCCGAGCGTGGTCTGCACGCGCTCGACGCCCTTGTCGCCGAGGAGCTCGAGGAGCTCGATCGCCTTCTCGGAGAGGACGTCGGTGCTGCGGAGCAGCGGCGTCATCTCGTCGAGCGCCTCGCCGTTGTAGCCGATGAAGACGCTGGGGATGCAGAGCGTCTTCACCCCCGCGGCCTCGATGATGAAGACCGGGCTGGCGGGGTTCCACGCCGTGTAGCCGCGCGCCTCCCAGGTGGCGCGCAGCCCGCCCGAGGGGAACGACGAGGCGTCGGGCTCGGACTGGATGAGCTGGTCGGCCGAGAACGACTCGAGCGGCGTCATCGCGTCGTCGAACGACAGGAAGGCGTCGTGCTTCTCGGCGGTGAGGCCGGTCTGCGGCTGGAACCAGTGCGTGAAGTGGGTGACGCCCTGCGCGATCGCCCACTCCTTGATCGTCTGCGCGACGACGGGGGCGATGTCGCGATCGAGCTTCTGGCCGAGGCGGATGGCGCTGGAGAGCTTGGCGAAGACGTCGGGCGGGAGCTTCGCCTTCATCTGGCGCGCGCCGAAGGTCAGCGCGCCGAAGTACTCGGAGGTGCGGGGCGGGAGCGCGGCGCCGTGATCGACGACGCGCGAGGCGATGGTCCGGAGGGCGCTGGCGCGCGAGGACGCGGCGGAGGACATGAGGGGGCGCTGGGGTCGGAGGCGACCGGGGGGCGGCCGGTCGCGGAAGCGGAACGGTGGATGAACCGGCAGGGACCGGTGTGACGCCGCCGTGACTGGTGTCACGGAAATCGTGCACGGCGTGCAAAGCTAGGCGAACGGCTGAGCGCTTTGCACCCCGAAAACGGCGTCTTCGGGAGGCTCGGTGTGCACCGCACGCAGGGAACGACTGACGGCGCAGTCCGAAGGGTCGTTGCCGGGGCGCCTGTCCCCGGGCCGGTCAGGCGTCGCCGCGATCCCCCGGCGGGCCAAGGGCGAAGGCGCGCTGCAGGTAGTCGGCGAAGCGCTGCACCTTGAGCGGGACGTAGGCGCGCGAGGGGTGGACCAGCCAGGCTGCCGCGCCGTCGAAGCCCACGTCGCCAGTGGCGGCGGTCACCTCGTGGTCGGGAAAGACGTCGACGAGGGCGCCGGAGCGCAGCTCGCGACCGATGATCCAGCGGGCCTGCACGACGATCCCGAGGTCGGCGAGCGCGCAGCTCTTGAGGGCGAGCGCGTTGGAGCTGCGCACCGGTCCGTGGGCCGTGACCGCGGTCACGCGGCCGGCGCCGTCGCGGAAGCGCCACCGGTCACCGAAGCCGGCCACGTCGAG
>JALOPO010000195.1 GCA_025453855.1 Gemmatimonadaceae bacterium | reverse complement strand
GTGCGGTTCCAGACGGTGACGGTCTCGCCGCGCCCGAGCGCGGCCTCCACGAAGGCGCTGCCGAGCAGGCCGGTGCCGAGGAATGCGATGGATGCCATGCGGCAAAGATGCATGGCGCGCGGTGGTCGCGTCACCACGCGCGGCGCCGGCGCACCGGGCCGTGCCGGCCGCGCCGCGCGCCGCGGCGTCAGAAGACGCGGATCGGCACCGATTTCGGCAGGGCAACGACGACCTTCTCGGTGCTGTCGCGCCCGGCGCGCTGCAGCACGCTGTCCACCGCGGCGTAGCCGGTGCGCTCGAGCACGAGCCGCGCGAGCGCGACGGCGACGTCGTTGGTCACGCGCACCGAGCCGTGCGAGACCGCCTTGCCGACCGAGGCCGGATCGTTGGTGCCGTGGATCGTCCGCGGCAGGTCGTAGACGAGCTGGGCGCGACCGAGGGGGTTCTTCGGATCGCCGGGATTGCGCGGCTCGCGCTCCTCGGCCCACGACTCGTCGGGGGGCGTCCACTCGGGATTGAGCACCACCTGGTCGATGGTCCACGTCCCCGGACGCGTGGGCCACTCGGGCGAGCCGACGGCGGCGGGGTGCACCGCGATCGTGTCGCCCGCCGCAGCGAGCACGCGCACCTGTCGCGCCGCGATGTCGACCTCGACGCGCACGTCGGCCGTGTCGCGCACCGGCGCCGCGGGCGTCGTACCGGCGCTGTCACCGACGGCGATCGTGCCGTCGCCGGCGCCACGCGGCTGATCGCGCCGCTCGGCGCCGCAGGCCGCGAGGAGCAGCACGCCGGCGATGGCGAGCAGGTGACGAGCGTTCCGTGTGAAGTCGCGACCGCGGCGACGAGGAGCGATGGGGCGTGACATGGTGAACGTACCGGGAGCCATGGGGAGGGGATGCGAGCGGCGATCGACGTCGCCGGTCGCTGCTGACCCGCCGCCACACGGCAAGGAGCGTGCAGCCAGCCGGTACGTGGATACCGGCCACGTGGCGGCGCCGGAACGGCGATTCATCACGGTGGGCACGGTGGCCACGGTGAAGAGCCACGGTGGACTGATCGATGGGTTGATTGTTTCATTGTGGCGGTTCCACCGTGCCCACCGTGCCCACCGTGATGAACCGCTGTCGCAGTGCCATCCTCCGTGGCACGGTGCTCGACGACACGCACCGCGCCCGGCTCGGGCGTGATCTCGTGGCCGCGACGCGTCGCCCACTGCTGCGTGAACTCGGCGCCGGCGAGGAGGATGATCCCCGCGTAGTAGGCCCAGAGGAGCACCACCGCCAGCGCACCGGCGGCGCCGAAGGCGCTCTGCGGGTTGCTGCGGCCGAGATAGAGGCCGATCGCGAACTTGCCGATCGTGAAGAGGATCGTCGTCACCACCGCGCCCACCGCCGCGTCGCGCCACTCGACGTGCGCATCGGGGAGGATGCGGAAGATGGCCGTGAAGAGGAGCACCAGCACCGCGAACGTCGCCCCGAGCTCGGCGGCGTACACGAGCGGCCCCGGCACCGGGAGCGCGAGCTCGCGCTGCACCGCCGCGATCCCGCTCGTGAGCGCGAGCGAGACGGCGAGCAGGAAGCCGATGCCGAGCACCATGCCGAGCGAGAGCAGCCGCTTGAGGAGGAAGACCTTCACGCCCCCGCGATCGGGGTCCGGCGCCACTTCCCACGCGCGATTCAGCGCTTCCTGCAGCGAGATGAAGGCACCGGTGGCGCCGAACAGGAGGCCGGCGATGCCGGCGATCGTGGCCACCGTCCCGCCCGAGCCGGGGCGATCGGCGTAGGCGAGGATCTCCTTGATCTGTCGCGCGCCATCGGTGCCGAGCACGCCGGCGAACTGCGTCGTCATGACGCGCTCGACGTCGCTCGCGTCCCAGACCGCGCCCGCCACGAGGAGGAGCAGGACGAGCAGCGGCGGAAGCGCGAAGACGGTGTAGTACGCCAGCGCGGCCGCGCGCGAGAGGCACTCGTCCTCGTCGAAGTCGCGCGCGGTGGCGACGAGCAGCGAGACGAGCCCGCGCGCCGGCCGTGCGGCGTCAGCCATGGTCCGATGCGGCGCCCTGTCCGTCATTGCCGGCGCGCGAGGGATCGGGCACCGGCGCCAGCGCCGAGTCGGTCCCGCTCGCGTCGATGGAGCCCGATGCGTCCTGGCCAGTCGTCGCGGCGTCGGTCTCCTCGGCCACCAGTGCGTCGGCCATCGGCGTGTCGGCGCTGGCGTCGCCGTCCGCCGGCGGCTGCGCCGCGTTGTCCTGCTCGTCGTCCTGCATCACCTCGCCCTCCGCATGCCGGTGCCTCGCGCGCACGCCGTTCGCCGCGCCGCGCCTCTCCGGGTGTGCGCGTCGCACCCGGGTCCTGCAGCGGACGCGCGGGCAAGGGCGGTGCCGGCCCGGGCGATCGCCTGGCGCGGCCGCGGGTATCACCGCGCATGTCGCCGAACAGCGCCCGTCTCGCGGGCATCGCCATCGTCACCGGCCTCGCCGCCTGCGCCGCGCCGCGCGGCAGCGCCAATCCTTCACCAGCCGCGGTCGAGCCGGGTGCCGCGGTCGCGTCCGTGACGAGTGCCGCCTCCCCCGACACCGCGCGGCACGCTGCGGCGTCGCACGACGGTTCGACACGCCCGCGTGCGACAGACGGCGCGGTGCACGTGGCGGCACACGGTGCGTCGCACGCGGCAGCGCCGATCGCGCTCACCGCACGCGCGCGTGCGCAGCTCGACAGCGCGCGCCGCGCCGCGACGCCGTTCGCCACCCCGCAGGCGGCGCGCGCCGCCGGCTATCGCCCCGTCTTCGGCAACGTCCCGCTGCAGGGTGAGCACTGGGTGCGCAGCGATCTCGTGCTCGGCGAGACGATCGACCTCGCACGCCCGCCCGTGCTCATGTTCGCCCCCGTGCGCGGCGTGCAGACGCTCGTCGGCGCGGCGTACGCCTACGTGCGACCGGCCGGCAGCGCGCCTCCCGCGCTCTTCGATGGCGCCGCCGCTGCGTGGCACGAACATCCGCGCCTCGCCGGTGCGCGCGGGCGGACGCTGCAGATGCTGCACGTCTGGTTCACCGACGCCCCCGACGGCCCCTTCGCGCGCTACAACCCGCGCCTGCCGTTCCTGGCGACCGGGCTCGCCCTGCCGGCCGACGCGGCGCTCGCCGATGCCGCGTCCGACACGACCACGCGGCGCCTCGCGCTCGCCCTCGCCAGTGCCGAGACGCCGCCGCTCCTCTTCGAGCTCCTCGAGCGGCAGGCGACGCCCGCGGTGCGGGAGCGCGTGGCGCGCGAACGCGCGGCGATCCGCGCCGCCATCCCCGCGCTCGCCACCGCCGAGCGCCTGCGCGATGATGCGGGGCGTCGCAAGGCGACCGACACCATCATCGCGCACGGCGACGCGCTCGTGCGCGCACTGCGCGCCGCGATGCCCGCGCGCCCGATCGCGGCGCGTCTCGTCGATCGCACCGTGGACGAGTTCATGGGGCGCGGCCACGGCATCGAGGAGGAGCTGGAGGCGCTCCTCCCCTGACCGGCGCGTCGCTCAGCGCGCGCGCCGCAGCGCCATCGTCCAGATGTCGCTCTCGCGCTCGGCGAGCGTGACCACCAGCTGGCGCCCGTCGCTGTCGAACTCCGGGCGCGCCGACGGGCGACGCAGGTCGTCGAGGACGGCGACGCGCTCGGGTGGGCCGCCCGCCAGCGACGCACGCAAGATCGTCGCCGCCCCCGACGATGCGACGACCTTGTAGAGCACCGCGCGCCCGTCGCGGCTCCACTGCACGACACCGAGCGTCCCGTCGCGGCGCGGGCTGAACGCCACCAGTCGTCGCGGCTCGCCGCCGGTGGCGGCCACCAGCCAGATGCCGGAGTCGCGCACGTAGGCGATCGTGTCGCTCGTCGGCGACCAGCGCGGATCGCCGCCGTCGCGCACCAGCGGGCGCGCGGGCTGCCATCCGCCGGTGACGTCGCGCCGCACCGTCCACAGCGTGCGCACCCCCGACTGCTCGCGCTCGAAGACGAGCGCCGTGCCATCGCGCGACCAGCCGGGATAGCGCTGGTTTCGCGGCTCCGCGATCACCGGGCGCGACGCGCCGCCGCCTGCGGACACCACGCGCAGCGACCGCGTCGCCGACGAGTCGTAGCGGTAGTAGGCGAGCTCGCGTCCGTCGGGCGACCAGTGCGGCATGAAGTCGTCGTGCGCATCGGCCACCAGTGGCGACACGTCGCTGGCGGCGACGGCACGCGTGGCATCGAACGGGATCACGAGCACGTCCTGGTTGCCGCGCACGTTCGAGTCGTAGGCGAGTCGCGTCCCGTCGGGCGAGATGGCGAAGCCCTCGATCGACTGGCGCCCGGTGGTGAGCGGCCGCGCGTCGGCGAGCGTCGCCGCACCGCGCGCGGGGAGCGCGAGCGCCCAGAGATTCGCGCTGCTGCGGAAGACGCTGTACGTGAGCTGCGCCCCATCGCGCGAGACGGCGATGGTGTGCGCGCCGAGTCCCGCGGTGAGGCGTGTCGCCGGTGCGCGTGCGCTCCCGTCGGCGGCGAGCGTCAGGTGGTAGACGTCGCGATCGCCATCGGTGTCGGAGACGTAGAGCAGCCCGCGCGAGTCGGGGAGCCACGCCGGACTCGTGGCCAGCGCGCCGCCGGTGGTCACGCGCGACACGGAACGCACCGTCCGGTGGTCGTCGCCGAGCGCGAGCACCACGAGCGCGCTCGGCGCGATGTTGCCGAGGTTCACCGTCCCCCCCTCGAGGCCGAACACGAACTCGGCGTTGTTGTCGACGAGCGCGAGGCGGGTGCCGTCGGGCGACCAGGCGAGCGAGTGCGGGGCGGCGAGCGCGCGCGGCGGCAGGAGCGCGCGCGTGGCGCCGGTGGCGAGGTCGCGCACGTGCACCACCCAGTCCTGCACGTAGGCGAGCTGCCGCCCGTCGGGCGACCACGCCGGCGAGGCGACCCACGCCGCACCGCGCGCGGGGCGCACGAGCGGCACCGGCGTCGCGTCATCGCGCAGCGCCACGCGCCACAGTGCGCCGTTCCCCTGGAACGCGAGTGCGCCGCCGTCGGGCGACCAGCGCGGTGCGCGATGCTGCCCCGGCACGCCGGCGCTCACCACGCGCGCCGCGCCACCGGCCACGGGGCGCACGTGGATGCGCATCGTCCCGTCCGCATCCGAGGCGTAGGCGAGCTGCGTCCCGTCGGGCGAGAGCTGCGGATCGAGTTCGAGCGCGGCGTCGAAGGCGATGCGTCGCGTCGCACCGGCCTCGAGGCGCGGGAGCGCGTCGCCGCGTGCGCGCTGCGTGAGGGCGAGCACCGCCACGCCCGCCACCACACCGAGCGCGCCGGCCAGTGCCAGGCGATGCCGTCGCGCGAAGGCGAGCGTCCACTCGCCCGCACCGTCGCCGCGCGCGAGCAGCGGTCGCCCCGCGAGGTGCCGTCGCACGTCGTCGGCGAGTGCGGCCGCGTGGGCGTAGCGGCGGTGCGGCTCGGTGTGCATCGCGGTGCGCACGATCGTCTCCAGGCCGCCGCGCAGCGTGCGCGCGAGCTGCGCCGCGCTCGCGCCGCGCGCCGCTGCCGCCGCCTCGCGCACGCGGGACGCCATGCGCGGCACCTCGCCCGAGAGGATCGCCTCCTCCACGTCGCGCGCCAGTGCACCCGGCACCGCGAACGGATGGAGCCCGGTGAGCAGCTCGTGCAGCACCACGCCGAGCGGTGACGGGGCCGCCGCGCACCTGCTCGGGGCTCGCGTAGGCCGGCGTGAGCAGCCGCTGCCCCGTGTTCGTGACGGCCAGCGCGCCATCGCCCGGTGGCGGCGCGAGCAGTCGTTCGCCGGTCGTGATGACCGCCTCGGGGTCGGGGGCGAGGAGCTTGGCGATGCCGAAGTCGAGCAGCTTGGGCTCGCCCGCGTCGCTCACGATGATGTTCGACGGCTTGAGGTCGCGATGGACGATGCGCGCCGTGTGCGCCGCCGCCACCGCGTCGCAGACGCGGGCGAAGAGGGCGAGGCGGGCAGGGACGGCGAGGCGCTGCGCGTCGCACCAGACGTCGATCGGGCGTCCGCGCACGAACTCCATCACGTAGAACGGCACGCCGTCGTCGGTCACGCCGCCGTCGAGCAGGCGCGCGATCCCCGGGTGATCGAGTCGCGCGAGGATCTGCCGCTCGGCGTGGAAGCGGCGCACGAACGCCTCGTCGCGATGGAGCCCGCGCTTGAGGAGCTTGAGCGCGACGCGCATGCGGAAGGCGCCGTCGTCGCGCACCGCCTCGTGCACCGTCCCCATCCCTCCCTCGCCGGCGGTGCGCAGCAGGCGCCACGGGCCGACGCGCGTCGGGGTGCGCGGTGCGGCGCTCGTCGCCTCGGCATCGTCGTCGCCGGCAAAGCCCGCCTGCGCCACGAACGGAGCGGCCCACACGGCCGCCGGCCGATCGCCGGTGGCGGTGAGCGGGCCGTCGGCATCGTGCGCGTCGAGCAGGCGGAGCACCTCGGCGTGCAGCGTCGGATCGCCGTCGCAGGCGCGGGCGACGTGTGCGGCGCGCGCACTGCGCGGCAGCTCGAGTGCGGCGTCGAGCACCGCGTCGATGCGGGCCCAGCGCTCGGGCGTCATCGACTCCGGCATCGCGCGGCGTCCGCCGGCGGCGTCAGTGGACCGGCGCGTCGGGGGCGGGCGGGGCGAGCTCGGCGTGCAGCCACGCGCGTGCCTTCACCCAGTCGCGACGCACCGTGCGCTCGGTGACGCCGAGGATCCGCGCCACCTCCTCCTCCGCGAGGCCACCGAAGAAGCGCAGCTCCACCACGCGCGCGAGGCGCGCGCCGAACTGCGCCAGGCGCTCGAGCGCCTCGTCGAGCGCCACCAGCGTCTCGGCACGCGACTCGACCGCGATCTCGGCCGCGTCGAGGTCGAGGTGGGCCGCCCCCCCGCCGCGTCGCTCGGCCCGATGGCGGCGCGCCGAGTCGACGAGCACCTGCCGCATGGCGCGCGCGGCGATGGCGAGGAAGTGTCCACGATCGTGCACGTCGAGCTGCGCCTGGTCGGCGAGCTTGAAGTACGCCTCGTGGACGAGTGCGGTGGTGGAGAGCGTGTGCGCGCCATCGCGGCCGCGGCCGTCGTGGCGGAGCTGCGCGCGCGCCACGTGCCGCAGGTGCTCGTAGACGAGCGGGAAGACGCGGTCGAGGGCGGTGGCGTCGCCGGCGCGGTGCGCCCGCAGGAGCGCCGTCACCTCGCCCGACCCGCTCGCGTCGGCCGCGGCGGGGGCGCTGGTGGTGACGGAGGGGTCGAGCGTGCTCATGCGGTGGGGCGGATGGTGCCGGGCGTCCCGCCGTGGCGACGGCGGGCCTCGCAACATGCACGTGCGGATCGCGGGGTCGCAACGTGCCGGGGTCAGCCGGGGCGCTCGTTCCCGTGCCGTCCGCGGGGCACCGTTCCCGACGCCGGCGGGCGCACCGGGCCGGGGACGCCGCTGTACAACCGCAGCATCACGGCGCGCGAGGCGATGGCGGCGTTGCAGCGCTGATCGTGGACGGCACCGCGCGCACGGAGCCTGCACCTGGTGCGCCTCTCGCGCCGCGACACGCGGTGCCCGCGCGCCACGCCTCGCCCCGCACGCCGATGCCCGCACTTCGCCCGCTCGCCGAGCAGGTCCTCGTCATCACCGGCGCCACGAGCGGCATCGGCCTCGCCA
>JALOPO010000194.1 GCA_025453855.1 Gemmatimonadaceae bacterium | reverse complement strand
CTTGCGCCGCTGGTGGAGCAGCGGCTCGGGATGCGCGTCCCCGCGGACAGCCAGGTGATCGACCTGCCGATGCCGGAGGGGGCCCGTGGCGCTCCGTGACCGGCTGCTCGCGCTGCGCGACCGCTTCACGCTCGTCGAGTGGGGGATCACCGTCTTCGCGGTGGCGATCCTCGCCAAGGCCGGGTGGGTGCAGCTCGTGGAAGGGAAGAAGTGGCAGGCGATCGCGTCACGGCAGCAGGTGCGCATGGAGGAGCTCCCCGCACCGCGCGGGCGCATCCTCGATGCCGCCGGCACGCCGCTCGTGGAGAGCCAGCAGCTGGTGACGCTGAGCATCGCGCCGCGCGAGGTGCCGTGCCCGCCCAAGGGCGACGACGATCGCCGGTCGAAGTGTCCGGCGCGTGATTCGCTGGCGAAGCGACTCGCGCGGCTCGGCGTCCCGCGCCCCGACGTGCGGAAGGCGCTCGACACCACGCGGCGCTGGGTCAACATCCGCGGGCGCTATCCGGTGGCCGACGCGGGGGCGCTGCTCGCCTCGCGCGGCGTCTACCCGCAGTACGAGATGGCGCGCGTCACGCTCGCCTCGCGCGGGGTGCGCGCGGTGGTGGGCGCGGTGGCCGATGGTCGCGGCAGCTCGGGGCTCGAGCTGTCGCTCGATTCGGTGCTGCAGGGGACGAGCGGCGTGCGGGAGCTGATCCGCACCGGACGCGGCGACAAGCTCGGCTCGCCCGATGCGCCGGTGGTGACGCCGGTGCCGGGCAACACGGTCGTGCTGAGCGTCGACTACGCGATCCAGGACATCGCCGAACGCGCGCTCGCCGACGCGATCGCCGAGAACGGCGCCGAAGGCGGCGACGTGGTGGTGCTCGATCCGCGCACGGGGAGCGTGCGGGCGCTGGCGAGCCGCGGTGCCACGGGTGTGGCACCCAAGCTCACCGCCGTCACCGACGTCTACGAACCCGGCTCCACGCTCAAGCCGTTCATCGCCGCGCGCCTGCGCGCGAATGGCCGCACGCGCTGGGACGAGGTGCTGAACACCTACAACGGGCGCTGGAACTACGGCGGGCGCCCGCTCGAGGACGCGCACAAGGCGGCGCGCATGAGCGTCGCCGAGATCCTGCAGGAGTCGAGCAACATCGGGATCGTGCAGCTGCGCGATCGCCTCGGCGACAAGGGGCACTACGAGCTGCTGCGCGACCTGGGCTTCGGTGCCTACACGGGCGTCGGCTATCCGAGCGAGTCGCCGGGGCTCGTGCGTCCGCCGGGGCAGTGGAGCCGCCAGAGTGCGGCCTCGCTGGCCATGGGCTACGAGCTCCTCGTGACGCCGCTGCAGGTGGCGCTCGCCTACGGGGCCATCGCGAACGGCGGCCTCCTGCTCGAACCGACGCTCATCGAGCGCATCACCGCGCCCGATGGGCGCGCGGTGTGGACGCACACGCCGCGCACGGTGCGACGCGTCTTCCCCGAAGCCACGGCGAAGGAGCTGCTGCAGGTGCTCGTCGGGACGGTGGAGGCGGGAACGGCGCGCGACGCCGGCGTCTCGCGCTTCCGCATCGCCGGCAAGACCGGCACCGCGCGCCGTGCGCGGAACGGCGCGTACGTGCCCAACGAGTACGTGTCGAGCTTCGTCGGGATCTTCCCGGCCGATGATCCGCAGCTCGTGGTGCTGGTGAAGATCGATCGTCCCACCAAGCAGATCTTCGGCGGCAAGGTGGCGGCGCCGGTGCTCAAGGCGATCGTCGAGGGGGCGCTCGCCTCGCCGTCGCCGGGGATCGACCGGCGCCGGCTGTCGCAGGTGCGACTCGCGTCGGCCGTTCCCGTGGACAGCGCGACCGGCGTCGATGTCGGCGAGCGCGTCGCGAGCATGCCGGTGCGTCGCGTGCGGCCACCGATCACCGATGCGGGCGACGGGCTCGTGCCGGTGGTGATCGCGCTCGCGTCGGCCGGCGGCGAGCGCCCGGTGGCGCCGTCGCCGGCGCGCGCGGTGCCGGACGTCACCGGGCTTCCGCTGCGCGATGCCGTCTACACGCTGCATCGCGCGGGCTTCCGCGTCGCCATCGACTCCGCCGCCGCCGACGGCACCTCACCCGTGGCGGGGAGCTCGGCCCGTGCCGGCGCGCTCGTCCGGCTGCATCGCGCCCCATGACGCTCGTCCCGATCACGCGCCTCCTCGACGCGCTCGCCTCGCACGACCTGCTCGTCGAGGTGCGCGGCGCGATTCCCGCCGCCGTCACCGGCTTCACCGACGACAGCCGAGCGGTGGTCGTGGGCGGCCTCTTCGCCGCGGTGCAGGGCCACGCCGTCGATGGGCATCGCTTCATCGGCGCGGCCGAGGCCAAGGGCGCGGCGGCGGTGATGGTCGGCGACATCGGTCAGGCGACGGTGCCGGCGATCGTCGTGCGCGACACGCGGCGCGCCGTCGCGGTGGTCGCCGCCGCATGGTACGGGCGCCCCGCGTCGCAGCTGCAGCTGGTGGGCGTGACCGGCACGAACGGAAAGACGACCTCGGTCGGCATGCTGCGGCACCTCCTCGATCGCGACGGCGCGCGTGCCGCGAGCATCGGCACGCTCGGCGTGCTGGTCGGGAGCGAGGGCGAGCCGCTCGACGGCGGGAGCGGGCTCACGACGCCCGGCCCGCTCGAGCTCCAGCGCGTGCTGCGCGCACTCGTCGACCGCGGCGTGCGCACGGTGGCCATGGAGGCGAGCTCGCACGCGCTGCACCAGTCGCGGCTCGAGAGCGTGCGCTTCGACGCCGTGCTGTTCACCAACTTCACGCGCGACCACCTCGATTACCACGGCTCCATGGAGGCCTACTTCGCCGCCAAGGCGCTCCTGCTCGAGCTCGTGGCACCCGAGGGCGAGGTGGTGGTGAACGCCGACGATCCGGCGTGGACGCACCTGCGCGAGGTGCCGCACGGGAAGATCCGCTTCAGCGTGAAGGGGCTGCCGGTGCACCTCTCGGCGCACGAGACGCGCTACACGCCGCAGGGGAGCCACTTCACGCTGCGCATGCGCGATGGCACCACGGCGCGCGTCGCGCTCCCGCTGCTCGGCGACTTTCAGGTGGAGAATGCCACCGGTGCGGCGGCGGTCGCGATCGCGCTCGGCATGCCGCTGGCGGAGGTCGGTGCGCGCCTCGACTCGCTCCCGCAGGTGCCCGGGCGCCTCGAGCGGCTGAGCACCGTCCCCGCCGTGCTGCGCGACTACGCGCACACCCCCGACGCGCTCGAGCGCGCGCTCCACGCGGTGCGTCCGTTCGCCCCGGGCCGCGTGATCGCCGTCTTCGGGGCGGGCGGCGATCGCGATCGCGGCAAGCGCCCCGAGATGGGGCGCATCGCCGCGCAACTCGCCGACTGGAGCGTCGTCACCAGCGACAATCCGCGCACGGAGGACCCCGAGCGCATCCTCGACGACATCGTCGCCGGGATGCCGGGATCGAACTGGGAGCGCATCGAGGATCGCCGCGCCGCGATCGGGCGTGCCATCGCGCTTGCCGGCCCCGACGATCTCGTCCTTCTCGCGGGCAAGGGCCACGAGACCTACCAGATCCGCGGCACCGAGAGGCTCCCGTTCGACGAGGCGGAGATCGTCGCCGGCATCGTGGGTGCCACCGCATGAGGGCGCGCGCATGAGCACCACGCGTCCCGGCGTCGCGAGCACGATCGCCTACGAGGTCACCGGCCGGCACTTCTGGACGATGGATCGCGTCGCCGACGCGCTCGCGGGCGTCGCCGCCGGCGCGCTGCCGCGTGGCCCGCGCGAGCTCGTGGGCGTGGAGACCGACACGCGCACCATCCGCACCGGGACGCTCTTCGTCGCGCTGCGCGGCGAGCGCTTCGATGCGCACGACTTCCTGGCCGACGCGGTGCGCGCCGGTGCACAGGCGCTCGTCGTCGACGATCCGGCGCGCGCGGCGGGGCTGGGCGTGGCGATCTATGTCGTCACCGACACGCGCGCGGCGCTCGGCGCGCTGGGGTACTTCCGGCGGCGCGCCTGGGGGCGGCCGGTGATCGCCGTCGGCGGGTCGAACGGCAAGACGAGCACCAAGGAGCTGCTCGCGGCGGCGCTCGGTGGCGCGTACCGCGTGCATGCCACGACGGGGAACCTGAACAACGAGATCGGCGTCCCGCAGACGCTCCTGTCGCTCCCCGACGAGGCCGATCTCGCGGTCGTCGAGGCGGGGACGAACGCGCCCGGCGAGATCGCGCGGCTCCGTCGCATCATCGCCCCCGACGTGACGGTGATCACGAGCATCGGCGAGGAGCACCTCGAGGGACTCGGTGACCTCGCCGGCGTGCTGCGCGAGGAGCTCGATCTGGTCGATGACGTCGACGTCGTCGTCGCCCCGTCGGCGCACCCGGAGATCGCGCGCGGTGCCGAGGGGCGCGCGCGACGCGTGGTCGTCGCGGGGCTGGAGGCGGGGGAGCTGCGTCCGCGGCGACATGCACTCGATGCCGACGGCACGGGGCGACTCTGGTTCGCCGCTGATGACGGCGAGGTGGGGCCGTGGGAGGCGATCGTCGCCGGGCTCGCGCGCATGCCGCAGCCGAGCATGCGCGCGGCGGTGCAGCCGCTCGGCCGCGCGCTGCTCGTGAACGATGCGTACAACGCCAATCCGCCCTCGGCGCGTGCGGCGCTCGACCTCCTGCAGGCGGTCGGCGACGGGCGCCCGCTGGTGGCGGTGCTCGGCAGCATGCGCGAGCTTGGCGCTGCCAGCGATGCCATGCACGACGCGATCCTCCTCGATGCGCTCGGGCGCCCGCTGGCTGCGATCGCCGCGATCGGCGAGTTTGCGCACGCCGCGCGCCGCGTCGCACCGACCGATCCGCGCGTGCTCCGCGCCGACGACGCGCCCGATGTCGTCCCCGCACTCCTGTCGACGCTCGCACCGGACAGCGCGATCCTGCTCAAGGGATCGCGTGGCGCCCGGCTCGAGCGCCTCGTCGATCCGCTGACCGCCTGGGCCTCCGCCGGCTGACGCCACCCGCCACCGTCCCGACGTGCTCCACTACCTGTTCGCTCCCCTGCAGGGCAGCTGGGATGCGCTGCGCCTCTTCAACTACATCAGCTTCCGCGCGGTCGCGGCGGCGGTGACGGCGCTGCTCGTCTCGTTCCTCGTCGGGCCGCTCATCCTCGGGCGGCTGCGCGCCATGATGGTGCACCAGGTGGTGCGCGAGGGGACGCCCGATTCGCACAAGTCCAAGGGGGCGACGCCGACCATGGGCGGGCTGATCATCCTCGCCGCGACGATCATCCCCACGCTCCTCTGGGCCAAGCTCGAGAACCGCTACGTCCTGCTCGCGCTGCTGGTGATGGCGTGGATGGGCGGCATCGGCTTCCTCGACGACTACCTCAAGCTCCGCCAGAAGCGCATGGGCGTGAAGAACGAGGGGCTCGTCGAGCGCTACAAGCTCGCGGGGCAGGTGGTGGCCGGCGTGGGGCTCGGGCTCTGGCTCTGGCTCGATCCCATCAGCACGCTCCCGGGCGCCAGCACCACCGTGCCGTTCTTCAAGTACTGGCTCATCGTCCCCGCGAGTGCGGGGCTGGCATGGCTCTACGTGCCGTTCGTGACGTTCATCCTCACCGGCGCGAGCAATGCCGTGAACCTCACCGACGGCCTCGATGGCCTGGCCGCGGGGCTCTGCGCGATCGCGGCCGTGACGTTCGCCATCTTCGCCTACGCGATGGGGCGCATCGACATGAGCGGCTACCTGCAGCTCTTCTACCTGCGCGGGGCCGGCGAGCTCGCGATCTTCTGCGCCGCCATGTTCGGCGCGCTGATCGGCTTCCTCTGGTTCAACGCCTACCCGGCGCAGGTCTTCATGGGCGACACCGGCTCGCTCGCGCTCGGCGGCGCGATCGGCGCGGTCGCCATCCTGCTCAAGAGCGAGTTCCTGCTCGGCCTGGTGGGTGCGGTCTTCGTGGCCGAGGCGCTCTCGGTCATCCTGCAGCGCAGCGTCTTCAAGTACCGACGGCGCAAGCACGGCCTCGAGTACGCGCAGAAGCATCGCGTCTTCCTGCGCGCACCGCTCCATCATCACTTCGAGATGAAGGGGTGGCCCGAGACGCAGGTCGTCGTGCGCTTCTGGATCCTGGGCATCCTGAGCGCCTTCCTCGGCCTCTCCACGCTCAAGCTGCGCTGACGGCGATGCGCCTCCTCGAGCGGCTCGGTCGCGCGCCCGGCGAGGTCGCCGTCATCGGCCTCGGTGCCAGCGGGCGCGCCGCCACCATGCTCCTGCGGCGCGACGGTCACGCCGTGTACGCCTCCGACGCCGGCACCGGGGACGCGATCCTCGGCACCGCGCAGGCGCTGCGCGCCACCGGCGCCCACGTCGACACCGGCGGGCACGATCTCGAGCGCATCGCGCGCGCCGCGCTCGTCGTCGCCAGTCCGGGCGTGCCGCCGACGGCGCCGCCGCTCGCCACCGCCGCCGCGCACGGCGTTCCGGTGGTCGGCGAGCTGGAGGTCGCGCTGCAGGCGCTGCCCGCGCTGCGCTACATCGCGATCACCGGCACCAACGGCAAGACGACCACCACCGCGCTCGTCGGGCACCTGCTGCGTGCGCTCGGACACGACGCCGTCGACGCGGGGAACATCGGCACGCCGCTGGCGGAATACGCGTTGCGCGACGCGCCGCCCACCTGGGCCGCGCTCGAGACGTCGAGCTTCCAGCTGCACGACCTGCCGGGCATCGCACCGACGGTCGGCATCGTGACCAACCTCGCCCCGGATCATCTCGATCGCTATCCGTCGCTCGAGGCGTACTACGGCGACAAGGCGCGCCTCTTCCGCAACGCGACCGCCGCCTCGCGCTGGGTGCTCAACGCCGA